>JAYFSB010000269.1:0-3774 GCA_040946865.1 Burkholderia sp. | reverse complement strand
GTCGTACAGCGCTTCCTCGCAAGCAAGGTCGGCCAGATTGAACCCGTGCTGAATGAAATGAATCCGCAGCATGCGCCACAGGCCAATCGGCGGGCATCCGTTGTCACGTTTCGGGTAGTACGACTCGATCAGCGCACACAATGCCGCCCACGGCACGATCCGATCCATCGCGTCCAGAAACTCATTGCGCGCGTACGTTTGCGCTTCGTCTCGAAGCCTGCGCCCTTGTCAGCCGTCACTGCCAGCGTTGGCTGTTTCATTTTCGTTTGCCTTGCTCGGGTCATATTCACCTATCTATAACGGCTGGACCACGGGGACGGTGAACTTGATCAGCATTGCCTTATCTGTGCCGCGCACGATTGATGGCACAGGTGCGTCCGTAATGAGCGAGAACCAGGCCTGGGGCCCGCCGACCATCTGAATGGCACCCAGGACGACCGACAACAAACCAGGACAACTTCGTTCATGATCGATTCGCTTTGCAGGCTTGACGACATCACGAATGCAGACACTTGATCAGCATTGCCTAAACACGTCTTTTTAAATGTAAACAGACCCTAGACACCGAGAAGTCGGATAGTCGCAAAGGACGCCCGAACCATAGTCAAGAGTTCCAGCGTCGCATAGGAATCGCTCGCGTGCGGGCCAGGTGTTTCCGTCGTCAAACTGGCTCGCGAGCATGGTCGCGAATGCGAATCTGGCTTCACCCTGGCGGCACCGGTATGGTGCCGAGTAAAGGGCGTCAGAGGCAACGCTGGTGCCAGTGATGGTCGTGAGCGATATGAGGCCGGAGGTCATCGCAACGCCACCAATCAAACCGGAGATCGCAAAACCGGCCGTACCCGTTGGCACGATTGAAGTCTGGATCGGACGAGCGGTGGTCAAGGTCGATGGCGTTGTCGACCCCGATATGCTGCGAACCGTATTGGAGAGTCTGCGATCTGATCTCTTTGCCTACCGGTACACGTATCCGGGTAAGCGACTTGGCAAGGCCGGTCCCCCATTCGCACGCGCGTGAGGCAAGATGATGAGCACGTGGAATTCGTATGGATCACGTGAGATCGCGCTCACGATTTATCTGGCTCTCTTGAAAAATGAGTGAGTTACGCGATATGTGGGTTTCTCTTCGAGAAGTCGAGCTTGCCGGCGATCAGAAACAGCACGGCGCGCATGGTCGTGAGGTTGATATATCCCGCGCGCCTTTCGCTTGGCGGCCTGGAAGAGTCCGTTGATGGCTTCCAGCAAGCCGTTGGTCTGACGCGCGTCTGGGTCCAGGCGACGATGCCGTCGAAATGACTGCGGATCATGCGGGTGACGTCCTTCATCGGATTGACCTTCGAGCGCATGACGTTCGCGCACTACTGCTCGAGCATGTCGCTGACGACGTTGATCTGCTTGCGATCGAGAATCCCCAGAAGTTGCTCGCGATAGAGCCGCGCGCGGGCGGTCCGCCGGTCACGATTTTTCAGCAGCGGCCATTGCAATCCCTTGAGTTCCGGATCGGTTCGCTGCTCGATTCGCCGCATTGGGTCCACGGCTTTCGACACATGAGCGGCGACGTGGAATTTGTTGAAGGTGATGCGAGCATTCGGCAGGTTCGTCTCGACGCCTTTGATGAACACGGGCGATATGTCAATGCTGACCGACGTGATCTGCTCGGGCTCTCCCCCATGCTCGCGACGAACGCTTCGATCGTCGCAGCATCTTTGCCTTCGGTCATGAACACGACTTTGCGTTCGAGCGTATCAACCACGAGTGTCAGGTAGTTGTGTCCGCGCTGGTAGGACGTTTCGTCGACGGCAATGCTCGTCATGTCGGATAGGTCGATCTCGGCGAGCGCGAGTTCGACATAGCGTTTGCAAATGGCGTGCACCCGATGCCAGGACTTGCCGAAGGTACGGGCGACTGCGGTGAACGACATCTGCTGGGCGAGCATCAGCACCATGGCCTCGAACAGCAGCATGAAGCCCTTGAGCTTGCCGGCCCACTCGGGCTCAACGAGGCCGCGCGGCCGTCAGGCAGCTTGATGCGAGGCGTGCGCACTTCGGAGAAAGCAGCCGTGTCGGAAGAAGCTCAAGTGCCGGCAGCGCTTGACAACGGTGTCATGCATGGGGTGGCCGCCGGCGATCTCTGGATGCTGGAAGCAACTGCCGGCAACGAAATCGATGTTGACCGTCAAGCGCTTCGCAGACGCATCTAAATCGATGCCGTTCACGAATTACGGATCGCTGATACCCAAAGCTGTCTCGAACAACTTGCTATGTATGACTACCGTCGCTCACGTGCATATCGGGCAATTTACTACCAACTCGAAATTCAACAGAGGCCATTTTTTCATGGCCACGCGCGGTGCCTCAATGGCGATGCTGTTGCCGTGCGCGCGTTTTACGCACCACCAGCCAGCGCGGCGCGCGAAAGCGCACGATGCTGACGTAGAGCCAGACATAGGTGAAGGCGAATACCAGCACGAAGGCGAACAGGTGCACCGTGTGCCGCCAGAACAGCGTGGCCGGGATCACCGCAATCAGGCACAGCAGCCACAGATAGGGCGAGGTCAGCGAATTGCGGCGTGTCAGCTCGTGCGCGACCTGGGTGCCGACGGCCCAGCGCATCAAGCGCTTGTAGACCAGCATGTGCAAGTGCACGCCGTCGGGGATGCCGGGCGAGATGCCGCGGATGAACTTTTTCCGGTAGATCGAGAAGCAGGTCTCGAAGATCGGGTACATGAACAGCAGTACCGGGTACCAGGCCGATACCTCGCGATGCCGCATCACCAGCAGGATCGCCAGTTCGCCGAGCATGAAGCCGATGAAGTAGGCACCGCCGTCGCCGAGGAAGATCAGGCCGGCCGGGAAGTTCCAGATGAAGAAGCCCATGATCGCGCCCATCATCAGCAGCGAGGCCGACAGCACCACTGGGTCGCCTACCTGGAAGGCCACGTAGGCCAGCGAGGCCAGCATCATAAAGGCGACCATCGAGGCCAGGCCGTTGAAGCCGTCGATGATGTTGACGGCATTGGCGATCGTGGCTACCGCGAGCACCGTCACCGCCACCGAGATCGCCGTGTAGCCGAGCAGGAAGTCGAGCGGCGGCACGCTGATACGCGTGATCGCCACGCCCACTACGCCGAACGCGATGGCGGCGGCGGCCATGGTGCAGATCAGGCGCACGCGCGGCGAGACCTTCTTGGTCAGGTCCTCGATTAGGCCGGAGGCGAAGGCCGGGATGCCACAGGCGGCCAGCTCCGCGATGCTGTAGGCCACGGTCGGATAGCGCAGCGCGAGCGGGATGCAGCCGATCAGCAGGCCCGCGACGATGCCAAGGCCGCCGACGCGCGGCACCGGATGGGCGTGGAATTTCTGCACGCCGGCGAGATCACCGTCGATCGAGAATTTCTCGTGCAGGCGCGCATAGCGGATGATGAGCAGCGTGACGAGCAGGGAGGCGACGAACGCAACGGCGAAGCTGAGCATAGGCGGGCCGGAAAACGGGACAGCCGATTATACCGGAGCCCGGCGCGTCCCAGAAAGCGCGTGAGGCGGGTATTTTCATTTCTGGACAAAGACTTGCGAGAAATCTGGAAAGTCGATACGGCGCTTGGGCACCGGCTTGGGTGCAGCATCACGGGACGCTATTGTTCACCGCCGGACAGAGGTCGCCGTTCAGCTCCTGCGCGCCGCAACTGGTCGTGCACCTACGCACCGGAGCGGTTATCGCAGACAAGGGCTACGATGCTGACCACTTCGTGCAACGAATTCGGGCCAGCCGTGCAAA
>JAYFSB010000268.1:0-3782 GCA_040946865.1 Burkholderia sp. | reverse complement strand
ATGGCGTAGTCAACGAGGTGGCGCGCCGCAAGAACCGCAACAAGTCGAGGATTCGGGCTCGCGTCGAACACGTATTCACCGTGATCAAGCGGCTGTGGGGCTTCACGAAAGTGCGCTATCGCGGGCTAGCGAAGAATGCGAGCCGCCCCTGGGGCCCGCCGACCATCTAAATGGCACCCAGGACGACCAACAACAAACCAGGACAACTTCGTTTATGATCGATTCGCTACGCAGGCTTGACGACATCGCGACCGGACGATCGTGGATGCTGACCCTGTTATGCAGACACTTGTTCAGCGTTGCCTTAACTCTTGGCCCGTCCCGGTAAGCTCTGCAAGGTCGGCTTGGCGGTCGGCTGGTATTCCGGCACCCAGCGACGCAGGTCGCGGCGCACCTCATCGTCCCTGAGCACGCGATGCTGCATCAGCCAGGGCAGCAGCTCGTCGAGCAGGTTGTCGGGCACTTCGCGCGCCTTCGCGGTTCGTAGCTTCGGGTGCGGCGTGCGGGTGGTGGTCTCGTCGTCGGCGAGCAGTTCCTCATAGAGCTTTTCGCCGGGACGCAGGCCGGTGAACTGGATGGGGATCTGATCCTCGTCGAAGCCGTAGAGACGGATCAGGTCGCGCGCGAGCTCGACGATACGCACCGGCTTGCCCATGTCGAGGATGAAGATTTCGCCGCCCTGCCCCATGCTCGAGGCTTGCAGCACCAGCTGCGAGGCTTCCGGGATGGTCATGAAGAAGCGCGTGATCTCGGGATGGGTGACCGTTACCGGCCCGCCCTTGGCGATCTGCTGCTGGAACTTCGGGATCACGCTGCCGGCACTGCCCAGCACGTTGCCGAAACGCACGGTCTCGAACTGCGTGTTCGGGCTGGTCTGCTGCAGCGCCTGGCAGGCTGTCTCGGCCAGGCGCTTGCTCGCGCCCATCACGTTGGTCGGGTTGACGGCCTTGTCGGTCGAGATCAGCACGAAGTGGCGCACGCCATGCCGGATTGCCGCACGCGCCACGCGATAGGTGCCGAGCACGTTGTTGCGCAGCGCCTGCCAGGCATTGAGTTCCTCCATCAGCGGCACGTGCTTGTAGGCGGCCGCGTGGAATACGATGTGCGGCGTATGGCTGGCCATCACATGGTCGAGCAGCAGTGAATCCTTGGCATCGCCGATGATCGGCACCACGCGGCTTTTTGAGAAGCGTTCACACAGGTCCTCGGTCAGCCGGTAGACGGCAAATTCCGAGAGGTCGAAGGCGATCAGCTGCGCCGGGGAGAATTTCAGGATCTGGCGGCATAGCTCGGAACCGATCGAACCACCAGCCCCTGTCACCATCACCACGCGGTCATGCAGCAAGGCGTCGACATGCGGCGTGTCGATACTCACCTCATCGCGGCCCAGCAGGTCCTCCAGGTCGATCTGGCGTACCTGCGAGAGCATGCCCTGACCTTGCCCCGGCACGGTGGTCAGCGAAGGCAGCACCATCGCGTTGACGCCAGCGTGCACACAAAGCGTGGCCACGCGGCGCTGAACTTCGACCGAGGCGGACGGCATCGCGATGATCACGTGCTCGGCCTTGGTAAGCTCGGCCCAGTGCGCGAGTTCGGTGATCGGGCCGAGCACCTTGTAGCCATAGACCTCACGGCCGCGCTTGGCCGGCTCGTCATCGAGCAGGCCCACTAGGCGCCATTCGCCGGAGCGCGACAACTCGCGGGCCAGGTTCGCGCCGGCACCGCCGGCACCCAACACCAGCACCGGCTTGCCCTGGCCGACCAGGCCGCCGTAGCGGTAGAACTCCTTGGTGGCACGGTACAGCGCACGGGCACCGCCCATGATCAGGAACAGCAGCATGGGGGAGAGCAGCAGCACCGAGCGGGGAATTAGCGGCATCGGCTGGAACATCACCGCGCAGGCCATCATGATGCCGCCGCCCGCCACCACCGCCTTCGAGATCCGGAGTAGATCGGGCAGGCTCGCGAACACCCACAGGCCGCGGTAGAGGCCGAGCGCACGGAACAGCAATGCATAGATGGGCAACACCCAGGCAAGCGCGATCAGGCCGCCGTGCAGGAACTCCCAAGGGATGCCGCCGTTGAATCGGACCAGGTATGCGAACAGCCAAGCGGCGATCACGGCCAGTAGGTCGAACAGGAAAGCACTGAGCGAAAGCCACGATGCTTTACGTCGCAACATCGACAAGGCACCTCATAAATTGTTGTTGGTTTGATTTGCATCGCCTTGCTGCCGGTGCCATCGGATATCGATCGCGAGCCCGAAGAATGCTACGATGCCGTACCAGCCGACAAGGAAAATCCATTGCAGCCGCATGTTGCAGCCCAGCAGCAACACGGCCAGAATCGTGCCCGCCAGCATGACCGCGTACCAACAAAGGGCGTTACGAGCGTGACCGAAACCGGACCGGACCAGTCGTTGATAGTAATGCTCACGATGGGCTTCCCAGAATTTCTCGCCGCGTAACAAACGTCTCGAGAGTGTTACAGATGCGTCTGCAATAAAGGGAGCAAATACCATGGCTGGAAATCCGATCCGCCAGATGCCCCGGTACCAGCCCCAATAACCGATCGCGCCGGCCAGAAAACCCAGGGGAATCGAACCGGCATCGCCGAGAAACAGCCGGGCCGGATGGAAATTTAGCAGCAGGAAGCCGAATGCGGCACCGGCGACCGCCGCCGCGGTAAGCGCCAGATCCGTCGAAGCGGGTGCCGCCAGCGCATAGGCACCAAATCCGAACAAGGCCATGCCGCCCGCGAGGCCGTCTGCGCCGTCCATGAAGTTGTAGATGTTGATTAGCCAGACCATCAGAAAACCGACGACGACCAAGTACCAGAGTGCCGCGGCTGGATAAACGGTGAGCAGCACGGTGACGGCCACCAGATGCCCGGCGAACCGCACGCGCGCCGGCAGGCCGCGCCGGTCGTCGATCTGCGACAGCACGGCAAGCCCGCCCGTGGCCGCCGCGATCAGCCAGAGCCGCGGCGCGCACAGCAGAATCGCCGTGAGCACGACCGGAACGATGCCCCACCCACCCACGCGCGGAGTCGGGTGCGTATGCAGCGAACGCGCGTTTGGAATGTCGGTCGCGAGCCGCCAGGCCCAACCAGTGGCGAGCAGGACCCTCAGGATCAGGGTGGACGCGAGGGTGGCACCCACCGCGACCAACAGCGCACTGCGCCAGCCTGTCATCACGATAGGCTCTCTTGAAATTTGAGTGGGTTACGCGACATGTTGGTTGATCTTCGAGAAGTCGAGCTTGCCGGCGATCAGAAACAGCACGGTGCGCATGGTCGTGAGATTGGTGTATCCGCGCGCCTTTCGCTTGGTGGCCTGAAAGAGTCCGTTGATGGCTTCCAGGCAGACGTTGGTCTGACGCGTCTGGGTCCAGGCGACGATGCCGTCGAAATGACTGCGGATCATGGCGGGCGACGTCCTTCATCGGATCGACCTTCGAGCGCATGACGTTCGCGCACCACTGCTCGAGCATTTCGCTGATAACGTTGATCTGCTTGCGATCGAGAATCTCCCGAAGTTGCTCGCGATAGCGCCACGCGCGGGCGGTCCGCTTGGTCGTGACGTTCACGATCAGGGCATCGGGATCGGCGCGTTGCGCGGTGGTCAGCCGGTCGCGATCCTTCAGCAGCGGCCATCGCAATCCTTTGAGTTCTGGATCGGTTAGCTTCTCGATTCGCCGCATTGGATCCACGGCTTTCGACGTATGCGCGACGACGTGGAACTTGTCGAAGGTGATGCAAGCATTCGGCAGGTTCATCTCGAC
>JAYFSB010000267.1:0-3793 GCA_040946865.1 Burkholderia sp. | reverse complement strand
CAACTTCGTTCATGATCGATTCGCTTCGCAGGCTTGACGACATCACGAATGCAGACACTTGATCAGCATTGCCCTAAGTATTATCTGTTCGTTGGCTCCGGCACCGGAGGCGAGCGGGCGGCTGCAATGTACAGCCTGATCGGGACGTTCAAGCTCAACGGCATCAATCCGCGCGCCTATCTGGAATACATCCTGACCCACATCGCTGATTACCTCATCTCCGCATCGACAAGCTGCTGCCCTGGAATGTCGCGGGCAAGCTGAAGTCGGCCGCCATTCCTCCGTCCACTAGCTGATTGCCGACTAGATTCAGATAAATCGTGTCCACGATCTCACGTGATCTATATGAATGCCACGTGCTCATCATCTTGCCTCACACGCGTGGGAATTGGGGACCGGCCTTGCCGAGTCGCTTACCGACTTCTCGAAGATCAACCCACATGTCGCGTAACTCACTCAAATTTCAAGAAAGTCAATGATAAGGCACCACTTTGACGTCGATCTTTACTGACGTCTATGATGGTCATACCGAGTCACTTACTTTTTTTCGTTTGGACTCCTCGCGATTCGAGGCGCGAGTGCCGAGCTGAAGGTCAGCCGGCGCGCTTGCGGAACACCAGGTCCCAGACACCGTGGCCGAGCTTCAGGCCGCGGCGTTCGAACTTGGTGACGGGGCGATATTCGGGGCGCGGCGCATAGCCGTCGGCGGTGTTCTGGAGCTGCGGCTCGGCACCGAGCACCCCGAGCATCTGCTCCGCGTAGTTCTGCCAGTCGGTCACGCAGTGCAGGTAACCACCCGGCTTCAGGCGTGCGACCAGCTGCGCGACGAAGGGTGCCTGGATCAGGCGGCGCTTGTGATGACGCGCCTTGTGCCACGGATCGGGGAAGAAGATGTGGACGCCGTCGAGGCTGTCGGGCGCGAGCATGTTCTCGAGCACTTCCACCGCATCGTGCTGAATGATACGGACATGGCTCAACTCCTGCTCGCTGATCAGTTTCAGCAGCGCGCCGACGCCGGGCTCGTGCACCTCGACGCCGAGGAAATCGTTGTCGCGACGATGCGCGGCGATCTCGGCTGTCGAGCCGCCCATACCGAAACCGATCTCGAGGATACGCGGTGCCTGGCGGCCGAACACGGCGTTCCAGTCAGGCTGCTCGGGCTGGTAGGGCAGCACGTAACGCGGGCCGAATTCATCGAGCGCGCGGCGCTGGCCGGTCGACACGCGGCCGGCGCGCGTCACGAAGCTGCGGATGCGACGCAGGTGCAGCGGATTAACGTCGTCGGACGACGTGGCGGGGGCGGCATGGCTACCGTTATTGTCGGGCGTGCCGTCGTGCAGCAGGCTGGTGTCGTTGGGATCGTGGATCATCGTGTTCAGAATGGACGAGTCGCGCGCCGGTCGCTGGTGCCAGGCGCAGCGCGGCGGCGCGCCTGGCTTGCCGTGTGGTTTCGTGGCAACCCGGACTGGGCCCGAGAGGCTCTGGTGCGCCTGCCAGGTACGAAATCGAGATAGGAGCAGCAGGCTTCGCGGCTCACCCCCTCCCACACTACCGTGCGTACGGGTCCGTACACGGCGGTTCGGATCAGTTGGCCGGCTATTGGAAGGCCGAGAGAGCCAAGATAGCGATTGGCGATGGCGCGTTGCAGTGTGGGACTGTTGTGTTACTCAGTCGCCATGCAGCGTACGGGGAGCCGATCGCTTGGGCGGCCAGATCCCGATCGATGCCGCGGGTCGTCAATTCCCGGAACCGTTTGGAGCTGTTCTTCCACTGTTTCTAGAAGACGCAGCGAACACGGCGTCGTACCTACTCATCCAGCCGCTGTAATGTGTCTGGCGTTCTCACAGAAGCCGAAGTAGCCGCGCCACCATTTAAGGTAGCGTGTCAACCGCTCCATCAACTGCTCAATGCGGAGCTCTCGTGCGAGAGAGGGGTCAGTTCCTGGATTCGTTCCTTAAGGCATCCTAGGCAGTGTTCACATTTACGACTGGCCCAAATGCGCAGGCAAGCGATGCAAACACGAGATAGCTCTCGGTAAGCTTGTCATATCGAGTGGAGATGCGGCGAAAATGTTTAATGCGATTGAATAACCGTTCGACCAGGTTGCGTGTACAGTAGAGTACACGGTTGTAGCGGCGTTTTATCTGGCGATTCGAACGCGGGGAAATCACGACCTTTGCACGGCTGGCTCGAATTCGTTGCACGAAGTGGTCAGCATCGTAGCCCTTGTCTGCGATAACCGCTCCGGTGCGCAGATGCTCGACCAGTTGCGCCGCGCACGAGATGTCGGCGACCTGTCCTTCAGTGACGATCAGTCGCAACGGGCGACCCCTCGAATCCACCGCCAAATGCAGTTTGGTGGCTCAGTTCGCCTCGGGCACGTCCGAGCGCTTGCGGCCCGCTTTTTTTAAGGCCCCGGACCGAATTCCGCGGGAAGATCGCGCCATGGACTGCCGGGTTCGGGCAATCCACCGCACCGCTTCGAGGAACTAGCGATTGTTGGATGCCGTTCGGCCATGGTCGCCTTCCTTGCCCGGCAGGATAGCTTGGATTTTGTTCCATACTTCGTCGCTCAGTAACGTTCGTACCATCCTGTCTCGTTGCGCAAAAGACAGGATATAAACACATTTTTTCAAATGTAAACATAACCTAGCCCTTCACCACCATCAGGTTGGACAGGGGACTTGCACCCCCAAGCTGTTGCGCATGCTCGGCGCACCCAAAAAACGCGACGGCCCGGGTTAGGCAGGCGTGCCGCGAACGGTGCCGTGCCTTTACGGGTTGATGCGTGTGATCTTGGTGCCGTTCACCGACAGGTCGCCCATCAGGCCAGCGTTGGTCAGCACAATCGCCTCGATCGGCAACTGCACCGTGTTCGAGTCGACCGCGCCGTTCGCGCCGATCTTCACCACTGCTACCGAGGCGTCGGTGCCGACCGACCAGCCGTCGGTGCTGCGAAACTTGTCGAGAGCGTCCTGCGTCATGAACAGGAAGATCACCGCTTTCGACTGCGCGCCCGCCTGCAGGCCGAACGACAGTGACGAGGTGTTGTAGTAGCCGACTGTGCTGCCGCCCACGCGCAGCGCGCCGTTGCCCGACTGGGCCCCGACGATGAAGCCGGCTTGCAGCACGCTCGGGAACACCAGTACGCCGCACGATTTCGCGACCAGCTCACGCGAGCTCGGGACCGTCGTGTACAGGCGCGAGAGCGTCGCATCGACGCTCAAATTGATGGTCTGTCGCTTCGACGCACTGGCCGCGGCGCTCTGCGGTTCGTTCAGCGGGGTGGTGGTGCAGCCGGCCAGGGCGAGACTACCGATCACGACGGCGGCGGCGGCGCCTTTCATCACAAATGCTTGACGCATGGTTTGTTCTCCTTCGTTGCAGGTTGGATTTTTACGTGTTAGCCAATGGGGGCAATGCTGGATCAGCGGCGCGCGAGCAGCAGACCAGCGATGAAGGCAAGGCCGGCAACCACGCCAGCGGCCTGCCACGGATTGTCATGGACCGCCTGCGAGACGCGGTCGGCTTGCGCACGCAGGCGATAGGGCGCGTTGTCGGTGGCGTCGTCGAGCGTGCCGCGCACTTCGGTGAGGCGGCCGTGCAGCCGCTTACGCAGCGATTCGATGTCGGCGTCTTCCTGCTTCAACAGCTCTTCGAGCTCCTCGACCAGCGAGCGGACGTCGTCCTTAACGTCGGCATTGAGGTTATGAGCGTTGGGGGGGGGGGGGGGGGGGGGGGGGGGGGGGGGGGGGGGGGGGGGGGGGGGGGGGGGGGGGGGGGGGGGGGGGGG
>JAYFSB010000266.1:0-3840 GCA_040946865.1 Burkholderia sp. | reverse complement strand
CCAGCACGACTGCTTTCTCGAAGTGCGCACGCCTCGCATCAAGCTGCCTGACGGCCGCGTGGCGCTCGTCGAGCCCCGAGTGGGCCGGCAGCGCCTCAAGGGCTTCACGCTGCTGTTCGAGGCAATGGTGCTGATGCTCGCCAAGCAGATATCGTTCACCGCAGTCGCCGGTACCGTCGGCGAGTCTCGGCATCGGGTGCACGCCATGTGCAAACGCTATGTCGAACTCGCGCTTGCCGAGATCGACCTGTCTGATATGACGAGCATTGCCGTCGACGAAACGTCCTACAAGCGCGGACACAACTACCTGACGCTCGTGGCTGATGCGCTCGAACGCAAAGTCGTGTTCGTGACCGAAGGTAAGGATTCTGCGACGATCGCAGCGTTCGTCGCGAGTCTGCGCGAGCATGGGGGAGGGCCCGAGCAGATCACTTTGGTCAGCATTGGCATGTCGCCCGCGTTCATCAAAGACGTCGAGACGAACCTGCCGAATGCTCGCATCACCTTCGACAAGTTCCACGTCGTCGCTCATGCGTCGAAAGCCGTGGACCCAATGCGGCGAATCGAGCAGCGAACCGACCCGAAATTCAAAGGATTGCGATGGCCGCTACTGAAGGATCGCGACCAAGCGGACCGCCCGCGCGTGGCGCTATCGCGAGCAACTTCGGGAGATTCTCGATCGCAAGCAGATCAACGTCGTCAGCGACATGCCCGAGTAGTAGTGCGCGACCGTCATGCGCTCGAAGGTCGATCCGATGAAGGACGTCGCCCGCGTGATCCGCAGTCATTTCGACGGCATCGTCGCCTGAACCCAGACGCGTCAGACCAACGGCTTCCTGGAAGCCATCAACGGACTCGTCCAGGCCGCTAAGTGAAAGGCGCGCAGATACACCAACCTCACGACCATGCGTATCGTACTGTTTCTGATCGCCGGCAAGCTCGACTTCTCGAAGATCAACTCACATGTCGCGTAACTCGCTCAAATTTCAAGAGATCCATAACTCCCGATCGCTGATCGTGGACGCGATCTCACGTGATCCACACGAATTCCACATTTTCATCATCTTGCCTCACGCGCGCTTGCCTCACGCGCGTGCGAATGTGGGCCGGCCTTGCCGAATCGCTTACAACCGCGGCTGGCGGCCCGCGTCGACCGGCTACAATAGTGGCTTTTCCGGCGTGCGAGGCGCGCCGTTCTCGTCTCTCGCGACCCGTCATGACCACGAATCTCGTCATCCAGAGCCCCGCGCCGCTGTCCCCGGTCCACCACAAAACCCTGCTCGCGCTGGCACGCGGCATCGGCCTTGCATCGATCGACGAGCAGGCGATCTGCATCGAGGGCGCGCAACGCGCGCAGGCACCCGACCTCGACGTCTACTGCAGCACCCACGGCCTCGACTACGCCTTCGTCGAGGCGGGCCGCCGGCTCGACGATTTCGGCCTGCTCGCGATGGACATGGATTCGACGTTGATCACCATCGAGTGCATCGACGAGATCGCCGATTTCTGCGGCCTTAAGGCCGAAGTCACCGCGATTACCGAAGCCTCGATGCGCGGCGAGATCAAGGATTTCAATGAGAGCCTGACGCGCCGCGTCGCGCTGCTGGCCGGGCTCGAGGCGAGCGCACTGGAGCGCGTCTACGAGGAGCGGCTGCAACTGTCGCCGGGTGTCGAGGCGCTGCTGGCCGGCACTAGGGCCGCCGGCCTCAAGACCCTGCTGGTGTCGGGCGGCTTCAGCTTCTTTGCCGAGCGGCTTAAGGCGCGGCTCGGCTTCGATTTCACCTGGGCTAACACGCTCGAGATCGTCGACGGCAAGCTGACCGGCAAGGTGCTCGGCGAGATCGTCAATGCCGAAGTCAAGGCACGCGCCGTGCGTGAAACTTGCGCGACGCTCGGCTTCGAACCCGCGCGGGCGATCGCGATGGGCGACGGCTCGAACGACCTGGCGATGATGGTCATCGCCGGCTTCTCGGTGGCGTTTCGCGCCAAGCCCGTGGTGCGCCAGACGGCCAGCGTGGCCTTCGACCACGTCAGCCTCGACGGCCTGCTGCGCCTGTTCTGAAGCGGCGCGCGCCAGCCGGCTATCTGCCCGGCGATCCTATACCGATCGCTCAGCCGAGCGTCGCCGCCATCGCGCGTTCGATGTCGGCGCGCAGATCCGCCTCCTCTTCCAGGCCGACGTAGAAGCGCACTAGGGCACCCTGCGACCAGCTCGGCCGCATCGAGGCGATGTCGTAGGGCATCGCGAGACTGCGCGCGCCGCCCCAGCTCCAGCCGATCGAGAACAACTTGAGCGTCTCGACGAAACAGTCGATCTGCTCGGCCCGGTAACGCGCATCGAACACCACCGAGAACAGCCCGCCCGCGCCTGTGAAATCGCGCACGAAGGCTTCATGACCGGGGCAGTCGGGCAGCTCGGGATGCAGCACCGAGGTGATCTCAGGACGCGTTTTCAGCCACTTGGCGAGCGCCAGCGCGCTGCGGCTGTGCGCCTCGAAGCGCAGCCGCATGTTCGGAAGATTGCGTAGCACAAGCGAGCAGTCGTCGGCCGACACGCCGATGCCGGTGCGCATGCGTGCCAGCTTGAGTCGTTCGTGGACCGCGTGCTCAGCCGTGATGGTCGCGCCCATCAGCACGTCGCTGCCGCCCGACTGGTACTTTGTGAGCGCCTGCACCGAGATGTCGAGGCCGTGCTCGAAGGGCTTGAACGCGAGGCCCGCCGAGTATGCGTTGTCGATCGCGGTGATCACGCCGCGCGCGCCCGCCACCGCCGTGATCGCCCGCACGTCTGGCACTTCCATGGTCACCGAGCCTGGTGCCTCGAGCCACAGCAGCCGAGTTTCGGGACGGATCAGCTCGGCGATGCCGGTACCGATCAGCGGATCGTAGAAGCGCACGCTGATGCCGAAGTCGCGCGCCAGCCAGTTGCCGAGATCGGCGTTGGGGCTGTAGGCGTTGTGCGGGATCAGCACGTCGTCGCCGCTCTTCACGATGCCGAAATAGACATTCATGATCGAGGCCAGTCCCGAGGGCTGCAGCAGCGCGTGCGCGCCGCCCTCGATCACGGCGAGCTGGCGCGCGAGCTCGAGCGAGGTGGGCGTAGCGTGCAGGCCGTAGCGCCACTTGTCGTCCTCGCGCCAGTCGAACGCGCGCATCGTCGTGAGATCGGGGAACACGACGGTCGAGGCACGTGCCACCGGCGTGACGAACGATGCCCAGCCGGCAGGCAGCTCGCCTTCGGGGTGGACGATGCGGGTCTGGAGGGCGTGCGGCGAAGAGGTATCGGTCATGATGGAAGCGGCGAAGTCGGGATGATGAGGGGGAAGCCGGGAAAGTGATCCGCACAGGGTAGCCCGATTCGCGGACTTTGGCCCGTTACAGTTCCTGGCCTCGATGCCGAGCCGGTCGGCACCGGCGAGGCATCGTGCGTGGAGGCGTCGCGCCGTTCGCGAGGGCGTCACGCGAGCCAGATCAGCGAAGCCTTGAACAAAGCGACGGCCGAGCGGCCGCTTGCTGTATTGCGTCAGCCCTGGCTCAGCCCAAGGTGGAAAGATTGCTCATCCTGTCCTGCATGCCCTGCGCCGCCGGCTGGACGCAGCACCACTGGCTGCGGATCCGATTCGTCGGCAATTCATGCGGTCGACCGACAGCGCGCCGGAGGCATCGAAATGGCGCTCCACACACCGGTGATATTTTCCACCTCGGTGCTCGGCAGCTTCCCGATCCTGGTCGGCCTGTCGTTCTGTGTCGGTACGCTCGATCGGTAAGCGACTCGGCATGGCCGTCATAGACGCCAGCAAAGATCGACGCCAAAGTGGTGTCCATCATTTTCGAAGTGAT
>JAYFSB010000265.1:0-3841 GCA_040946865.1 Burkholderia sp. | reverse complement strand
TGCCAGGACTCGCCGACGGTACGGGCGACTGCGGTGAACGACATCTGCTGAGCGAGCATCAGCACCATGGCCTCGAATAGCAGCGTGAAGCCCTTGAGCTTTTTGCCGGTCCAACTCGGGCTCGACGCGCCACGCGGCCGTCAGGCAGCTTGATGCGAGGCGTGCGCACTAGCGTGCGCACTTCGAGAAAGCAAGTCGTGCTGGAAGAAGTTCAAGTGCCGGTAGCGCTTGACAACGGTGTCGTGCAAGGGATAGCCGCCGGCGATCTCTGGATATGGGAAGCGACTGCCGACAACGAAATCGATGCCATTCATGAACCACGGATTGCTGATACCCAAAGCCGTTTCGAACAACTTGCTATGCATAGCTACCGTCGCTCATGTGCAAATCGGGCAATTTACCACCCACTCAAAATTCAATAAAGGCCTTCTTGTTGTTGCCGCTGACGCTCGACTTGTCGCGCGTGACCGAAGGCGAGCGGCGCAACGGCCACGAGTAGCAGGGCGACGGTGCCGTGCGCCACGAACTGGCGAATCTTCATGATGGGATTCCGGTTGGGTTCGAGGGAAGGCAGCTTACTTTGACACCACCTTGGGGCTTTCGACCTTGCACTGGGTGCTGAGCTTCTCACCGTCGCCGAAGCTCAGCGTGAGCGGAATCGTCGAGCCGATCTTGGGGGCCTTCTTCGGCTCTTCCAGCATCACGTGGTAGCCGCCCGGCGCGAACGACAGCGTGCCCTTGGCGGGCACCGTGGCGGTATTGACCATCACCATCTTCGACATGCTGCCGTTGCTCTGGGTTTGGTGCAGCATGGCCATGCCGAACGCGTCGGAATCGACGCTGGTCAGCTGGATCGGTTTGTCGCTGCTGTTGGCGACTTCGAAGAAGCCGCTCGAGGGGATGCCGGCCGGCATCGCGCGAATCCAGCACTTCGAGACGGAAACGGCATCAGGCGCGGCGAAGGCGGCCGAGCAGACGACGGCGAGGGAGGCGGCGGCGAACAGGCGGATGGCGATTTTCATGTTTTGGATATCCTTGGAAATATGTGTAGTTCGTTATGTTGTGACGGGCGGTGCCTCAGGCGTCGCTGCCCTTTAGCAGCAGCGGCAGGTCGTGGACCCAGGGCGGGGTGCCCTGGCCGTCGCGCGAAAACAGGCGCAGCTTGCCGTTCAGGTCGAACACCACGCTCGCGGCCGTGTGGTTCATCGAGTAGTTGTCGAACTTACTGCCCGACAACTGCTCGTAGGTGATGCGGAAGTCGTTGGTCACCTGCTTGAGCTGCGCGTCGTTAGCCGGGCGCAGCGCGCGGAACGAGGGATCGAAGGCGGTCACGTACTGCGACAGCACCTGGTCGGTGTCGCGCTTTGGGTCGACACTGACGAACAGCACCTGCACACGCTTGGCGACGTCGGGGCCGAGCTGGTTAAGCGACTGCGCGAGCTCGGCCAGCGTGGTCGGGCATACGTCGGGGCAGTGCGTATAGCCGAACAGCAGCACTACCACCTTGCCGCGATAGTTGGCCACGGTACGGACCTGGCCGTCGGTGTCGGGCAGCGAGAAATCCTTGCCGAACTGCGTGTTGCCGGTGATGTCGAGGTTGTTGAAGGAGGGCTGGTCCTGCTGACAGCCGCTCAGCGTGGCAATGCCGGCCAGCGTCGCGCAGACGAACGTGAGCGTGGCGATATCTCGCGAGGCGCGAAGCGGTAAGGCGGTCAAACGCTTAAACATGGTGGTCTCGCCACGAATATCAGGAGATCGGAGGAACGGACGATCGCGTGATGCAAGGTGCTGGTGTCGGTCTGAGGCAAAAGGCGGTCGGATATCCGGCCCGGCAGGCCTTGGCGGCGAGCGTAGGGCCACGCGATCGAACGGAACAACGGAAAATCAGGCCGGCGAGGGAAAGGGGCGAGGCGGCAGGGCGCGGCGGCCGCCAGTGCATAGGCATGAGAGGCCAGCAGGTCGCAGTAGCCGCAAACCCACAAGGCGTCGCGCAGCAATTCGTGCCGGTCGGCGTGCTGCGTCGACGCGCAGATCGGCGCGTTCGGCCGCCGCTTCCGCCAGCTGGCTGGCGAGCTGGCATCAGCACCAGCAGCCAGGCAGTCAGACGACGTCGGGATGAGATGGGCGACAGCATAGCACGATGGTAAACCACTGCGGCGCGGTTTACTCGGGAATGTGTCAGGTGAGACGACGTGAAGGGCTTACGCGCTGAAAGGTGAGTCGATTTGTTGCGTGAGGCAATTGGCGTTCGGGAGGGGCGTGGCCAGGGCTACCGCGGTGAAGTGGGCCAGGGTCGGCGGTCAATCAGGCGGTGGCACGACGGGGTGCGGCCCTTCGGGCCGAGGGCAAAGCGCGTCGTCAACGCGTACCGGGGAGCTGCCTCGCTAGCCCGGTACGCGTGTTCGCCGCGCTTACGCGCTCTGCGCCAGGTCGCGGATCGCAGGCGCGGTCGCCAGCACCAAGCCGGCGGCCGGTGGCCATCAGCGTCGGGCGTGCCGTGGATCAGCATCAGGCTGGCAAGTTCGTGTGGGCGCAGCATGCTCGACTCCGAAGACAAAGCATACGTATCGAAATACCGCATCGACGTGACGCGATGATGAGGCCGCGCGCGGGGGCGGCTGGGGCATGTCGCTACGGTGGGCGCCGAGTGCGGCGGTAGCACCCGCGGCGCGCTCGATATGCTGTCATGGACCGCGCGCGACGGTCGCCCGTTCCCCTCGATTGTGTTACTGCGGGTCAAGGGGTCGTAAGCCGAGCCCGATCAGCGTCATGCCTTCTTTGGCGAGGTTCTCCGCCTCCGCCACCAGCTCCAGATCGAGCGCCGAGATGATCTCGTCGCACAGCAGCACGGCTGGCTTCATCGGTAAGCGATGGCGGCCTCAAATCTGAAGTGCAACACCCACCGAGAGATATTGGCCTCTGTTGAATTTCGAGTGGGTAGTAAATTGCCCGATTTGCACATGAGCGACTGTAGTCATGCATAGCAAGTTGTTCGGTAAGCGACTCGGCATGGCCGTCATAGACGCCAGCAAAGATCGCCGCCAAAGTAGTGTCCATCATTTTCGAAGTGATAGACACCACTTTGTTAGACACAGAGAAGCCGGGTAGTCGCAAAGAACGCCCGAACCATAATCCTGAGTTCCGGCGGCGCATTGCAATCGCCGCGTGTGAGCCAAGTGTTTCAGTCGCCAAACTGGCCAGCGAGCATGGTCTGAATGCGAATCTGGCGTTCACCTGGCGGTGCCGGTATCGCGCCGCGCAAAGGACGTCAGAGGCAACGCTGCTGCCAGTGACGGTCGTGAGTGATATGAGGCCGGAGGTCATCGCAGCGCCACCAATCAAGCCGGAGATCGCAAAACCGGCCGTACCCGTTGGCACGATTGAAGTCCGGATCGGACGAGCGGTGGTCAAAGTCGACGTCGTTGTCGACCCCGATATGCTGCGAACCGTATTGCAGAGCCTGCGATCATGATCTCTTTGCCTACCGGTACACGTATCTTGGTAAGCGACTCGGCAAGGCCGGTCCCCCAGTCGCACGCGCGTGAGGCACGCGCGTGAGGAAAGATGATGAGCACGTGGAATTCGTATAGGTCACGTGAAATCGTGCCCACGATCAGCGATCGTGGGCACGATTTATCTGGATCTAGGCATTGTTCACATTTACGACTGGCCCAAACGGCGCAGGCAAGCGATGCAAACACGAGATAGCTCTCGGCAAGCTTGTCATATCAAGTAGCGACGCGGCGAAAATGCTTAAGGCAATGCTGAACAAGTGTCTGCATTCGTGATGTCGTCAAGCCTGCGAAGCGAATCGATCATGAACGAAGTTGTCCTGGTTTGT
>JAYFSB010000264.1:0-3862 GCA_040946865.1 Burkholderia sp. | reverse complement strand
ATTCGTTGCACGAAGTGGTCAGCATCGTAGCCCTTGTCTTGGATAACCGCTCCGGTGCGCAGATGCTCGACCAGTTGCGCCGCGCACGAGATGTCGTGCGACCTGTCCTTCAGTGACGATCAGTCGCAACGGGCTACCCCTCGAATCCACCGCCACATGCAGTTTGGTCTCAGTCCGCCTCGGAAACGTCCGAGCGCTTGCGGCCCACTTTTTTAAGGCCCCGGCCGAATGCTGGTGCGCTCGCACGATCGTCGAATCGATAAGGATGTGCTCGATTTCCATCTTGCCTGCCAAAGCATTCGCCACCCGTGGCCAGACACCTTGGCTTCGCCAGCGCGAGAAACGGATATATACTGTATGCCATCGGCCGAATTCCGCGGGAAGAGCACGCCATGGACTGCCAGTTCGGGCAATCCACAGCACCGCTTCGAGGAACCAGCGATTGTTGGATGCTGTTCGGCCACGGTCGCCTTCCTTGCCCGGCAGGATAGCTTGGACCTTGTTCCATACTTCGTCGCTCAGTAACGTTCGTACCATCCTGTCTCGTTGCGTAAAAGACAAGATGTAAACACATTTTTTAAATGTAAACAGACCCTAGGCGCGTTCGCGGCCGCGCTGGCCCGTGTCGGGCGCATACTGCCGCTTAGTTCGGCACCGAGGCCGGCTTGGTCGAGGAGGCCTTGGTCGGCGCGGTGGCCGAGGGCGCGGCCGCGGCTGCCGTCAGCGGCCTCGAGGTGCTTTCCGCGAGCAGCGCCTTCGATTCCTGGACCGGCTTGCCTTCCAGCTTGTTCAGAGCTTGCTGCAGCATGAAGTCATCGGCGCTGCCGAATTCCACCGGCTTGCGGTTGCGATTCTTCTCGCGCTGCTCCGGCGTCTTCTTGTCGTTCTGCTCCTCGAGAATGCGCAGCTGGTCGAGGCGGTGCTGCTCGCGGGCCTCGAGCTCCTTCTTCTCGTTCGGATCCTGAGTGTTCGCGAGGTGATTGGTGTAGTCCACTTCGCGCGTCACCAGCACGTCGTCGGGATCGCCGTCCGAGAACTGATCGATAGGGATATCCGGCACGATGCCCTTGTTCTGGATCGAGCGGCCGCTCGGCGTGTAGTAGTAGGCAGTGGTCAGGCGCAGCGCCGTGTCGGCGGTGAGCGGGCGCACCGTCTGCACCGAGCCCTTGCCGAAGGTGGTCTTGCCCATGATCTGCGCGCGGTGCGAATCCTGCAGCGCGCCGGCCACGATTTCCGAGGCCGAAGCCGAGTAGGCGTTGGTCAGCACGATTATCGGCACGGTCTTGAAACTGGCCGGCAGGCCCTTCAGCGGATCGGAGTCGAAGGTCGGCAGACGGTAGTCGTCGCGGTAGACCTGCTTGGAATCGGGGATCTGGCCGTTGGTCGAGACCACCACCGAGTTTGGCGGCAAGAACGCGCCGGCCACATCGACCGCGCTCTGCAGCAGGCCGCCGCCGTTGTTGCGTAGGTCGACTACCAGGCCCCTCAGGTTCGGCTGCTGGCGCGCGATGTCTTGCAGACGCGCGGCCAGGTCGAGGGGGGTGCGTTCCTGGAAGCTGGTGATCCGGATATAGGCGTAACCTGGGTCGAGCATCTTCATCTTTACGCTCCGCACCTTGATAATCGCACGCGTGACGGTGACCGGGAAAGTGCGGTCGTCGGTCTTGCGGAAGATCGTCAAGGTGACCTTGGTGCCCGGGTCGCCGCGCATCTGCTTGACAGCCTTGTCGGGCGTCATGCCGCGCACCGGCTTGTCGTTGATGCGCGTGATCAGGTCGCCAGAACGGATGCCGGCGCGGAACGCGGGCGTGTCCTCGATCGGCGAAATCACCTTCACCAGGCCGTCTTCCTGCGAAATCTCGATGCCCAGGCCCGTGAAGCGACCCTTGGTCTGTTCCTGCAGCTCCTCGTAGTCGGTCTTGTCGAGGTAGGACGAGTGCGGGTCGAGGCTCGACACCATGCCCTGGATCGCGGCCGTCAGCAGCTTCTTGTCGTCGACGGGTTCGACGTATTCGCGCTTGATCTGACCGAACACTTCGGCGAACAGCCGCAACTGGTCGAGCGGCAGCGGCGTCGTGATCGTGGCCTGCTGGGCCGACGCGGAAATCTGCAGCGTTGCGAATACACCGGTGGCAAGGCCCGCGGCAACGAGGCCAATATTCTTCAATTTCATTCGCATGGGATCGTGTGCGTCGAAAAGCGTGTGTGGCTATGGCGTGAAGGTAGGAGGACGGCCAAGTATATCTCCGTTCGTCCCGATGCTTCGCCGTTGCGGGCGAAAGCGGCGAAGAAGCGGCTTCGATAGCGGCGGCCCGGCCGGGTTCGCCCGATCTTACGCGATGGTGCCCGGTGCCGGCTTGCCGAGACAAGAACGGCGGCCTGCTGGCGCGAAAATGACTTTAGGATAGCGATTTCGACGGCAGCGATACGCCAAATCCGCCGCTTCGTCTGCCGGATGTCGGCATCTCGCGGCCGAGGGTGCCGATCGGGCGCGGTGGCAAGCAAAAGCCCGTTCGTGCCGGAGGATGGCAAGGGCTGCCGCCCGGCCGGCCCAGGCTCGAGGCCACGGCCGGCGTGGGCACCGCGTGCTTACTTGGCCTTGCTGCCCTGCTGCGCGATGGCGGCCTGGGCCTTGGTGATCGCTTCCTGGTCGCCAAGGTAGTAATGGCGGATCGGCTTCAGGTTCTCGTCGAACTCATAGACGAGCGGCACGCCGTTGGGGATGTTCAGGCCGATGATGTCCTCGTCCGGGATGCCGTCCAGGTACTTGATCAGGGCACGCAGCGAATTGCCGTGCGCGGCGATCAGCACCTGCTTGCCGGCCTTGACGGCGGGCGCGACCGACTCGTGCCAGAGCGGCAGCACGCGCGCCACCGTGTCTTGCAGGCATTCGGTGAGCGGCAACTGCTCGCGCGGCACCTTGGCGTAGCGCGGGTCGTTGAATGGCGCGCGCTCGTCGCTGGGCTCCAGCGCCGGCGGCTGCGTGTCGTAGCTGCGGCGCCACACCAGCACCTGCTTGTCGCCAAACTTGGCGGCCGTCTCGGCCTTGTTGAGGCCCGACAGCGCGCCGTAGTGGCGCTCGTTGAGGTGCCACGAGTGCACCACCGGCAGGTACATCTGGTCCATCTGGTCCTGCACGTGCCAGAGCGTGCGGATTGCGCGCTTGAGCACCGAGGTATAGGCGATGTCGAACGCATAGCCGGCTTCCTTGAGCAAGACGCCGGCCTGGCGGGCCTCGTTGTTGCCTTGCTCGGTAAGGTCGACGTCGACCCAGCCGGTGAAGCGGTTTTCCTTATTCCAGGTCGATTCGCCGTGGCGGATGAGAACGAGCTTGTACATAAGTGCTTGCCGGTCGGTAGTAAGGAAGCGGGCCGCAAAAGGCGGGTCCGGAGCCGGGTCGCCATCACGTCAGATGGATATTTTAGCCTCTGTTGAATTTCGAGTGGGTGATAAATTGCCCGATTTACACGTGAGCGACGGTCGTCATGCACAGCAAGTTGTTCGAGACGGCTTTGGGTATCAGCGATCCGTGGTTCGTGAACGGCATCGATTTCGACGCAGCTGCGAAACGGTTGACGGTCAACATCAATTTTGTTGCCGGCAGTCGCGTCCCGCACCCAGAGATCGCCGGCGACCATCTCGTGCACGACACCGTTGTCAAGCGCTACTGGCACTTGAGCTTCTTCCAGCACGACTGCTTTCTCGAAGTGCGCACGCCTCGCATCAAGCTGCCTGACGGCCGCGTGGCGCTCATCGAGCCCGAGGGCCGGAAAAGCGCCTCAAGAGCTTCACGCTGCTGTTCGAGGCAATGGTGCTGATGCTCGCCAAGCAGATATCGTTCACCGCAGTCGCCGGTACCGTC
>JAYFSB010000263.1:0-3875 GCA_040946865.1 Burkholderia sp. | reverse complement strand
GATGCGACAACGATACTCAAATTCCGACGCCTGCTCGAGAAGCACAAGCTCGGCGAGGCAATCTTTGCAGGGATAGGCTGGGTGCTGCAGGCTAGCGGTATGAAGCTCAGTCGCGGCACGATCGTCGATGCCACGTTGATCGGAGCATCGAGTTCGACGAAGAATGAACAGAGGGCGCGCGATCCCGAGATGCGTCAGACGAAGAAGAGCGGTAATTGGCACTTCGGCATGACACTGCACCTCGGCGTCGATAGCCGAAGCGGCCTGGCTCACAGCGCGGTGATGACGGCGGCCAACGTCCACGACAAGCATGCGATGCCGCAACTGCTGCAT
Organism: Burkholderia sp.; assembly: GCA_040946865.1. Lineage (GTDB taxonomy): Bacteria > Pseudomonadota > Gammaproteobacteria > Burkholderiales > Burkholderiaceae > Burkholderia. Next base: position 3,542 of record JAYFSB010000263.1, on the reverse strand, counting down.
GGGCAGGCGCGGCGCGTCTACGGCGACAACGCCTACGCGAGCCAGAAGGCACTGATTCATGGCAAGACCCCCAAAGCGCGCGACTTCACGAATCGACGCACACGTCGCAACGGCGTAGTCGACGAGGTGGCGCGCCGCAAGAACCCGCAACAAGTCGAGGATTCGGGCCCGCGTCGAACACGTATTCGCCGTGGTCAAGCGGCTGTGGGGTTTCACGAAGGTGCGCTATCGCGGGCTCGCGAAGAATGCGAACCGCGCCTTCGTCGCCCTGGCGCTGGCCAACGTTTATCTGTGCCGCGCACGATTGATGGCATAGGTGCGTCCGTAATGGGCGAGAACCAGGCCTGGGGCCCGCCGACCATCTGAATGGCACCCAGGGCAGTGTTCACATTTACGACTGGCCCAAACGCGCAGGCAAGCAATGCAAACACTAGATAGCTTTCGGCAAGCTTGTCATATACGGCGAAAATGCTTAAGGCAATGCTGATCAAGTGTCTGCATTCGCGATGTCGTCAAGCCTGCGTAGCGAATCGATCATCACTGCGTTGCACGCCCTGCCGCGCGGCGAAGACCGCCGCGCGGCAGCATCCCGAGCAGGGTCAGCATCCACGATCGTCCGGCTGAGGTCGACGAGCGGATCCTGCCCGAACACTGGGAAGGCGACCTGATCAAGGGCGCGCGTAATGCATCTTCGGTCGCGACGCTGGTCGAGCGGACCTCGCTGTTCGTCACCCTGGACAAAATGGAGAACGCCACTGCCGACGCCGCCGTCTTGCCATGACCTATGATCAGGGACGGGAGATGGCCAGGCATGAGCAGCTCTGCGAGACCACCGACCGGCATCACGGTCTACTTTGCCGATCCACATAGAGCCCTCTTGGCAAGAGCGGGCGCAACGAGAACACCAACGGGCTGCTGCGCGAGTACATGCCCAAGGGTACGGGGATCTGGCCGTGTTCTCCCAGACTGAGCTCGACGACATTGCCTGGCAGATGAACACCCCCACGCGCAAGAGATTGGGCTGGAAGTGTCAGACCGAACTGTTCATGCCAGAATCGTTCGATGTTCGTCAGCATCATCATGACATCGTTGCCTTGGGGGATGCCCTTCGGGCGTAACGGGCTTCTGTTGCACTTCAACCTTGAAATCGCCCTGCTTTACCGCTGTCCGCTGCTTTCGTAAACTTTTTCATGGTGGTCGGGTCCAGCCCCCGCCGGGTTCGCTGGTTGTGCTACTGACACGCAACATTCTTAGCTAAACCGCTACCGCCTTCTCAAAATTCCGTCTGCCCGCCCTATATCACTTTCGGCAACAGGCTCATCGGCCGTCGCGGCGCAAGGGGGTGGCACGGATCCGCTTACTTTCGCTGTGCCTGGAAGCGTAGCGGCGATCAGTTGTCGTCACTGCGGCTGCTGTCGCCCAGCGAGCCGTACATCTTGACCTTCGAGCGGTCGCGCAGCGACTTCATGTAGGCCTCGCTCTCGCTTTGCGCATAGACCTGCGCCAGCTGCTGCTGGTCGGCGGTCAGCTGCTGCGGATCCACCGGCGCGGGCGGCACGATCGCGTTGACGCGGAAGATCGCGTAACCGCCGTTCGCGCCGAGATCGATGCCGACATAGGCCGGCAGCGACTTCGCGTCGGCCTTGTAGATCGCCGCGATCGCGTCGGGCGACAGGCCCGGCGTCTGCGTGCGCGAGACCTTCTCGGCCGGCAGGAAGCCGTCGGTCGACTTCGACTTCTGCAGCACCGCTAGCTTCGCCGTGCCATCCTGCTTGGCCAGCTTCGCGCTCTCGTCGGCGATGTACTTCTGGCGCACCACGTTCTTGATGGCGTCCAGCGTGGGCACCGCGGCCGGCTTGTCGGCCGTCACGTGCGCAGCGATCAGTGTGCTGTTGCCGACGACGATCGCCTGCGTGTTGTTGGCGTTCTTGACTGAGTCCGGCGCAAACGCGGCAGCTAGGAACTTCGGATTGTTGAGCGGGCTATCGGGCGGCAGGGCAGGGTTCGGCTGCGGCGTGATGGTGGCGGTCTGGATCGTCAGCTTGTACTTGTTGGCGGCCGGCTGCAGGCTCTTGGCCTTCTCATAGACGAGCGAGGAGAAGCCTTCTGAATTGTCGCTGAAGGCCTTGGCCGCGAACTGCTGCTTCAGTTCGGTCGTGATCGAATCCTTGACCTCGTCGAAGGGTTTGACCACGGCCGGCTTCACGTCAGTCGCCTTGAGGATGTGGTAGCCGAGGTCCGACTCGACCACCTTGCTGATCTCGCCCGCCTTCAGCGCGAAGGCCGCGTCGTCGAATGCTGGGCCGCCGGCGGTGGAGCCACGCGTGACATAGCCCAGGTTGCCGCCCTTGGCCGCCGAGGGCGCATCCTGCGAATTCTTCTCGGCGATCTGCGCGAACTGATCCGGATGCGCGGTCACCTCGGCCAGCAGCTGGTCCGCCTTGGCCTTCGCGGCGGCATTGTCCGAGGCGCTGGCATTGCGCGCCGCGGCGATGAAGATGTGGCTCACGCGCACCTGCAACTCGGTACGGAAGCGCGCGGCGTTGTCCTCGTAAAACTTATGGAGGTCCGCGTCGGAAGGCTGCACGTTGGCGGCAGCGGCGGCTGGCGAGAACACCAGATACTGGATGGTGGCCGTCTCGGGCGTGGCGAACGATTGCTTGTGCGCGTCGTAGTAGGCCGAGAGCTGCACGTCGGTCGGCTGGACCTTGGCGGCGTAGTCGACCGGCTTCAGCACGATCGCCTGGATCTCGCGCTGCTGCTGCGCCAGGTCGGTCAGGCGCTCGACCACGCTCTTGGGCGTGAACGTGCTGTTGATCAGGTTATTGAGCAGCTGGCTCTGCGAGAGCTGGTAGCGCACCGATTCCTGGTACTGGTCCGGCGTCATGCCCTGCATTGCCAGCAGCTGCGTGTAGCGCTCGGCGTCGATCGCACCGTCGGGCTTGCGCAGCGAGGCGATGATCGGATTCGACATCAGCGCTTCGCGCACCGCGCTGTCGGAGGCCGTCAGGTGCAGGCGGCGCACCTCGTCGGTCAGCGCGCGCTGCTCGATGATGCCGTCGAGCAGTTGCTGGCGACGCTCGGGCGTATCGAACTGCTTGGCGTCGAAATTCGCACCGAGGGCCTGGCGTGCCTGGTCGATCTGCTGGCGATAGGCATCGTCGAATTCGGCGCGCGTGACCTTGTGTCCGTCGACCGATGCCACATTCGCGCTGTCGTCGAAGAAGTCGCGGAAGCCCTGTACCCCGACAAACCCGAGCCCCGGAAGCACGATCAGGAGCAGGAGGAGGATCATCAGGCGCTGGTGATTACGGAAGAAATCGAGCATGCGGAATCGAAGTGGCTGGACAAAATCGCTGATATTACATCAGTGGCAAGGAAAAAAGCGAAACCGGGGGCGGATAAGGGCTTCCGCATGAAGAGGTCTGTGTGGCAAGGGTGAGCGGGCCGAAGTTAGTGAGTGTAAAGGCAATGCTGATCAAGTGTCTGCATTCGCGATGTCGTCAAGCCTGCGTAGCGAATCGATCATAAACGAAGTTGTC
>JAYFSB010000262.1:0-3885 GCA_040946865.1 Burkholderia sp. | reverse complement strand
TTCGTTCATGATCGATTCGCTTCGCAGGCTTGACGACATCACGAATGCAGACACTTGATCAGCATTGCCTTAACCCATATGTCGTGTAACCCACTCATTTTTCAAGATAGCCGCTTTTTTACTGCAGTGCGATTCGGGTCAGACCAGGACCAGATTGTCGCGATGGATCAGCTCCGGCTCGAGCATGTAGCCGAGCACCGTTTCGATTTCACCGCTCGGCCTGCGCTGGATCAGATTAGTTTCGGCGCTGCTGTAATTCGTCAGGCCGCGTGCGATCTTGCGACCGGCATCGTTAACGCAGGCGATCACCTCGCCGCGCGCGAACACGCCCTGCACCGCGACGATGCCGATCGGCAGCAGGCTCTTGCCGCCCGCCGTCAGCTTCTCGACCGCGCCGGCATCGATCACCACATGGCCGCGCACCTGCAGGTGCGCGGCCATCCACTGTTTGCGCGCGGCCATGCGCGCGGTGCGCGCGATCAGCTGGGTGCCGATCGTCTCGCCAGCGGCCAGCCGCACCAGTACCTCGGCCTCGCGGCCGCTCGCGATCACGGTGTTGGCACCGCTGTGCGCGGCGCGCTTGGCGGCCAGGATCTTGGTCAGCATGCCGCCGCGGCCGAGGCTCGAGCCGGCACTGCCGGCCATCGCCTCGAGCTCGGGCGCGCCGGCATCGGCTTCCTGAACCAGGGTAGCGGCTGGATCCTTGCGCGGATCGGCGGTGAACAGGCCCGACTGGTCGGTCAAGATCACCAGTGCGGCGCCCTCGATCAGGTTCGTGACCAGCGCGCCAAGCGTGTCGTTGTCTCCGAACTTGATTTCGTCGGTGACCACCGTGTCGTTCTCGTTAATGATCGGCACCACGCCAAGGCGCAGCAGCGTGAGCAGGGTCGAGCGCACGTTCAGGTAGCGTTCGCGGTCCGCCAGGTCGGCGTGGGTCAACAGGATCTGCGCGGTGCGGATGCCATGCTCGGCGAAGCGGCTCTCGTAGACCTGTGCGAGCACCATCTGACCCACCGCGGCGGCGGCCTGCAGCTCGTCGATCTCGCGCGGCCGCTTGTTCCAGCCGAGCCTCTGTATGCCCTCGGCGATCGCGCCCGAGCTAACCAGCACGACTTCCTTGCCGGCCTCGCGCAGGGTCGCGATCTGCGCCGCCCAACGGCCGATCGCCGCATGATCGAGCCCGCGCCCGTCGTTGCTAACGAGGCTGGAACCAACCTTCACAACCAATCGCTGCGAATCGGCGATGATCGAACGCATCGTGCGCTAACTCCTGTCAGTGAAGCGCAATCCAAATTGGGAGGCGGCAGGCGCGAGCCCGCCGCCGGCAGCCTCAGTCCGCGTCGGACTTCAACGGCGCGACACCGCCCGGCGTCTCGCGGAAACGCACGTCGGCGGCAAGGTCCTCGGCCTCGGGGACGCGATGCGCATCCGAATGCTCAGTAAGGTAGTCGTAGACGGCATAGACCAGGTTGTCGCAACCCTGCCTGGTCAGCGCCGAGATCTCAAACACCGGACCATCCCAGCCGAAGCGGCGGATGAAATCGGCCACACGCTCGACGCGCTCGTCCTCGGGAACCATGTCGAGCTTATTCAGCACCAGCCAACACGGCTTCTCGTAGAGCGATTCGTTGTACTTTCGCAGCTCGCCGACGATGGCCGTCGCCTCGGCGACCGGATCGACGTTCTCGTCGAAGGGCGCGAGGTCGACCAGGTGCAGCAGCACGCCGGTACGCTGCAAGTGGCGCAGGAACTGGTGGCCGAGGCCCGCGCCTTCGGCGGCGCCCTCGATCAGCCCCGGGATGTCGGCGATCACGAAGCTCTTGCTCGGCCCGACGCGTACCACGCCGAGGTTCGGCGCGAGCGTCGTGAACGGGTAGTCGGCGATCTTCGGCTTAGCGTTCGACACCGAGGAAATGAAAGTCGACTTGCCCGCGTTCGGCATGCCAAGCAGGCCGACATCGGCCAGCACCTTCAGCTCGAGCTTCACCATGCGGCGCTCGCCGAGCTTGCCGTCGGTCTTCTGCCGCGGGGCGCGATTGATGCTCGACTTGAAGTGCAGGTTGCCGAGGCCGCCCACGCCGCCTTCCGCCACCAGCACCTTCTGCTCGTGCTCGGTCAGGTCGGCGATCAGCTCACCGGTATCCATGTCGGTGATCACGGTGCCGACCGGCATGCGCAGCGTGATGTCGTCGCCGCCCTTGCCGTAGCAATCCGAGCCGCGGCCGTTCTCGCCGTTGCGTGCCAGGTGTTTCTTCGCGAACCGGTAGCCGATCAGCGTATTGATGTTGCAATCAGCGATCGCATAGACGCTTCCGCCGCGGCCGCCATCGCCACCGTCTGGCCCACCGAACGGAACGAACTTCGCGCGGCGCATTGACGCGCTGCCATCACCTCCGTTCCCGGCGATGACTTCGATTCGCGCTTCGTCAATGAACTTCATCCGTTGCTCCGCTCAGAATATTGAACCAATATTGTGCCGTGTATCGCGCGCACCATCGCGCAAATGAAAAAGGCCCCGCGGGGCCTGCGGGGCCTGAAGAGCCTGAACCGGCGAAAACTTACGCAGCGGCCGGAACGACGATAACCGTGTGCTTGCGGGCTGCGCCCTTGGTCGCGAACTTCACGCGGCCATTGATCAACGCGAACAGCGTGTGGTCCTTGCCGATGCCGACGTTTTTGCCCGGGTGTATGCGCGTGCCGCGCTGACGAACGATGATGCCACCGACATTGATTGCTTGGCCGCCGTAAACTTTCACGCCGAGGCGCTTTGATTCGGAGTCGCGGGCGGGGGGGGGGGGGCCCCCCCCCCCGGTTTTTTTTTTTTTTTATTTTTTAATTTTAATTTTTTTTTTATTATAATATTAAAAAAAAAAATTTAAAAAAAAAAATACACGACATTTTGTTTCAAATAATTAGATACCTATACATATTATATAGTTCCACTAAAGTTACGATAAAAAGAAAACAAAAAATCTATTTGTAACAGAAATGACTCAATAAGCCCAAAACGAGTATTAAAGCCCACGTTAAAACTATTGTATTAACTACATAAAGAGTTTAAATATAAGCAATATTTGTAACATTAAGTTTTAATTACAATTATATTTTAAGATAGAAAAAATACAAAAAAAATAATTTAAAAATGAAAAAAAACTCACAGCAGAAATAGAAAAGCAGATTACTATATAATATACCTATCAAACAAATAACAAAAGAACTAAAACTTGACAAAAACACACTAAAAAATTGTACCGGAATTTGGCTGTTTTCTGAAGATTAAAGTTACAATTTTTACCAGTACGAGTCCTGAGAACATTACGCTTGAACAATTGCTTTTTATACAATGATTCTGCGTGTGGTAAGACTCAACTTTGTCCGGAGGGCTGACACCAGTATTTGACAAACCACAAGAGAAAGACTGGCAAAGTTAATCTAAGAGACAAAAGAAAACTAATCAAAACGTACAAAACACCAAGATAAAGCTCTCTGCGAGGATAGGAAACAACTCAGAAATGTTGTAGAAAGTGAATTTAGCAATAAAGTTTATAGGTCTACAAGACAAGTTTTGGTACTACAATCAATACCAAAATTTTTAGTACTACAAGTACTAGTAGAGTGGATTCTACAAAAAGAGTAGATTCAAGAGTGCATTGTAGTGGAATAACCCAGAAGATAGCAGAAGAGTCTACATTATTTTCACCAAAAGTTGTCATTTGTAACTTCAGTTGTAGTGACGCAAAAAAATTAAGAGACAAACCCACCAAAAGCTCAGCTAAGGTTTAGATTTAAATATAATTGATGCTGTTTCTTGTCATGCAGCAAAGTTCCCAAAAAACTATGTTTGATAATAACATGTCTTTTAATAGCGGGCAAACAACCCAGATC
>JAYFSB010000261.1:0-3907 GCA_040946865.1 Burkholderia sp. | reverse complement strand
CAAACCAGGACAACTTCGTTCATGATCGATTCGCTTCGCAGGCTTGACGACATCACGAATGCAGACACTTGATCAGCGTTGCCCTAAACAATATGTTTACATTTTCAAATGTAAACAGACCCCGACACACCGGCTCAGCAACCGCTGGCCGCCTGATCAGGCGGCCAGGCCGACGCTATGTACACCTGATTTGATTTTAACTCCAGAATCCCCTTGCGCCGTAGCAACAATCATTCATTCTTGACAGTTGGCCGGAACGGATACAGTAGAATTTCGTCTACACGCGGTATGCTTTCAATTTTATGATCTCGGTGCGTGGCCCTAACCGGCACCGTCTCTGAATTACAGGTAGCCTGCCTTGTTGAATTCTGTGCTCGACTTCCTGGCCCACGGGCTGCTGCATTTCTCGTGGTGGCAGATCGTGCTGTTCACGCTTGTGACCACGCATGTCACGATCGTCGCCGTCACCATCTATCTCCACCGCTGTCAGGCGCACCACGCGCTCGATCTGCACCCGGCCGTCAGCCACTTCTTTCGGCTGTGGCTGTGGATGTCCACCGGCATGCTGACCGGCCAGTGGGCTGCCATCCACCGCAAGCACCATGCCAAGTGCGAGACCGAAGAGGATCCGCACAGCCCGCAGACGCGCGGCATCTGGAAGGTGCTGCTCGAAGGTGCCGAGCTCTACCGCGCCGAAGCCAAGAACGAGGAAACGCTGCGCAAGTTCAGTCACGGCACGCCGAACGACTGGATCGAACGCAACGTCTACTTGAAGTACACGATCCTCGGCGTGAGCCTGATGATGGTGATCGACGTCGCGTTGTTCGGCATCGTCGGTCTGTCGGTCTGGGCCGTACAGATGATCTGGATCCCGTTCTGGGCAGCCGGCGTGGTCAACGGCCTCGCGCACTTCTGGGGCTACCGCAATTTTAACTCGGCCGATGCGAGCACTAATCTGATTCCCTGGGGCATCGTGATCGGCGGCGAGGAAATGCACAACAACCACCACACCTTCGCCACCTCGGCGAAGTTCTCGAACAAGTGGTACGAGTTAGACATCGGCTGGGTGTACATCCGCATCCTGTCGGCGTTCAAGCTCGCCAAGGTCAAGAAGATCGCGCCCACACCGCGCCTCGTCGCACGCAAGGTCGTGCTCGACCAGGAAACGCTGCAGGCCGTACTGTCGAACCGCTACGAAGTGATGGCGAACTACGGCAAGGCACTGAAGCGTGCCTACCGCCAGGAGCTCGTGCACCTGAAGGAGCTCGGCTCGAGCGAGAAGTACCAGCTGCTGCGCGGTGCCCGTTCCTGGTTCCACAAAGACGAAGAGGGCCTGAACGAGCCGCAGAAGCGTATGCTGCCCGAGATCTTCGCCAACAGCCAGAGGATGCATACCTACTTCCAGCTACGCAAGGACCTAGCCTCGATGTGGGGTCGTTCGAACGCCTCGCGTGAACAGCTGCTGGTTCAATTGCAGGACTGGTGCCATCGCGCCGAACAAAGCGGCATTAAGGCGCTGCGGGAGTTTGCCACGCGTCTGCGCCGCTATGCCTAATCTGAATCGGAACGTCACAAACCCCGCGCTGGCGGGTTTTTTCTTTTGTGCCGCCGCTTTTGCGCGGAGGCCGATCGGCAGTGCGAAGGAGCAGAGGAGAGGAAGATGCAAGCCGCGATCAAACTCGTCGAATATGACTGGCCGGGTGCAGTGTGCGGAGTCGGGCAGGCCTGGGCTAAGGTGCCCGACAGCCCGTCCGCGGTGGAGGGCGAGGCGCTCAAAGCACGGATCAAGGCGCTGCTCGAGCACAAGAAGGCTGTGCTCGTTGCGCACTATTATGTCGATGCCGAATTGCAGGAGCTAGCTGACGAGACGGGCGGCTGCGTGGCCGATTCGCTCGAGATGGCACGCTTCGGCCGCGATCACGCGGCGCAGACGCTGGTGGTGGCCGGCGTGCGCTTCATGGGCGAGACGGCGAAGATCCTGAGCCCGGACAAGCGCATTCTGATGCCCGATCTCGATGCCACCTGCTCGCTCGACCTCGGCTGCCCGGCTGACGAGTTCTCGGCCTTCTGCGATGCGCATCCTGATCGCAAGGTGGTGGTGTATGCGAACACCAGCGCGGCCGTGAAGGCGCGCGCGGACTGGATGGTCACCTCCTCGATCGGCTTGGAGATCGTGGCCGACCTGCATGCGCACGGCGAGAAGCTGATCTGGGCACCGGACCGCCATCTCGGCAGCTATATCCAGAAGAAGACCGGTGCCGACATGCTGATGTGGCAGGGCTCCTGTCTGGTGCACGATGAATTCAAGGGCATCGAGCTCGACCTGCTGTGCGCCGAGTATCCGGACGCGAAGGTGCTGGTGCACCCGGAATCACCCGAGAACGTGGTGGCGCTGGCCGACGTGGTCGGCTCGACCGCCCAGCTGATCGACGCGGCCGTCAAGCTCGACGCGCAACGCTTCGTCGTTGCGACCGACCTCGGCATCCTGTACAAAATGCAGCTCGCGGCACCCGGCAAGATCTTCATCGCCGCGCCGACGGCCGGCAATAGTGCCACCTGCAAGAGCTGCGCGCATTGCCCCTGGATGGCGATGAACGGCCTCGCCAACTTGGCAGAGGTGCTGGAGCGCGGCCACAACGGGATCTTCGTCGATCGCGCGATCGGCGAACGCGCGCGCCTGCCGATCGATCGCATGCTGGAGTTCGCGGCGCAGCACAAGCGGCGCGTGCAGGCCAGCGGCGACCTTCAGCGTGATGCACAGCTGTTCTCGAACGTGGGGGCGGCATGAGCACGGCGGTATCCCCGATCTACCAGGACATCGTCCATGAATACGGCGCGGCCTTCGAGGCCGGGATCGCCCGCAACGTCGCCGACGCGATCGCCGAGGACGTCGGCAGCGGCGACCAGACCGGCCGCTTGGTGCCAGATGGCCCAGCACGTCGCGCGCGTATCATCGTGCGCGAGGACGCGATACTGTGCGGCGTGCCCTGGTTCGAGGTGGTGATGCGCTCGGTCGATCCGACCATCGAGGTCAGCTGGTCCTATCGCGAAGGCGAGCTGATGCGGGCCGACACGACCGTCTGCGAACTGCGGGGCCCGGCACGCTCGCTGCTGACGGCCGAGCGCAACGGTCTGAACTTTCTGCAACTGCTCTCGGGCGTGGCCAGCGCGACGCGCCGCTACGTCGCGCTGGTCGACCGTCACTGCGCGCGAATCCTCGATACGCGCAAGACGCTGCCGGGCCTGCGGCTCGCGCAGAAGTACGCGGTTCGCGTCGGCGGTGGCGCGAACCAGCGCCTAGCGCTGTACGACGGCATCCTGATCAAGGAGAACCATATCGCCGCGGCGGGTGGGGTCGGCGAGGCGCTCGACACGGCCTTCGCGCTCGAGGCGGGCGTGCCTGTGCAGGTCGAGGTGGAGACGCTGGCCCAGCTCGATACAGCGCTCGCGCATGGCGCAAAATCGGTGTTGCTCGACAATTTCAGCTTCGAGATGATGCGCGAGGCGGCGCGCGTGACGGGCGGCCGAGCCGTGCTCGAGGTGTCGGGCGGCGTGAATGCGGAGACCGTGCGCGATATTGCCTCGACCGGTGTCGACAGGATCTCGATCGGTGCGCTGACCAAGGACGTGCGCGCCACCGATTTCTCGATGCGGATCGTTGACTGAGATCGGGTGCGAGGGCGGCGCGCCGCATTGTTGCATAAATTGACCATAAGGACGAAGTGCTCCCCATGTTTTCGATCTTCGGCGATACGGACGGGAGCTAAGGCAATGCTGCTAAGGCAATGCTGATCAAGTCCACCGTCCCTGTGGTCCAGCCGTTATAAATCGGTGGATATGACCCGAGCAAGGCAAACGAGAATGAAACAGCCAACGCTGGCGGTGGCGGCTGACGAGGGTGCAGGCT
>JAYFSB010000260.1:0-3910 GCA_040946865.1 Burkholderia sp. | reverse complement strand
CTGAATGGCACCCAGGACGACCGACAACAAACCAGGACAACTTCGTTCATGATCGATTCGCTACGCAGGCTTGACGATATCGCGAATGCAGACACTTGATCAGTATTGCCTTAACTCTGCGGGTCTAATCTGGCGGATTGTTGCGCCGGGCCTGCCAGGCAACTGGCACGCTGCTGGGCGAGCGGCGCACGATAGCCGCCAGCGAGCAACGGGGACGGCCCGGTCCCTTCTTTGCGGCTGATCAAACTCGGCGCGGGATGCAAGTTGCTGGCAATTGCCCGCAACTTGCATCCCTGCCCAAGGCTCAGCTAGCTCATCGTGTGCTCTTCACAACTCAGGTATTTGTAGGTGCCCATTGCAACATAATACCTCTCGGTAGGTGTTGCACTTCAGGTTTGAGGCCGCCAAGTAATTCTCCTTCCGGTTTACTGAAATTAGCGTTTATCGACATCGATGCGCTGCAGATCACCGCAGCGCACGCTGATCGGGCCACGACCGAGATCCACATTAAGTCGTGCGAGGTGCCGGTCTCAACGATCAGGATGGCGTTTCCGGTCGCCTGATTTTGGAAGCCTTACAAATGAGCAGCCGGCCGCGCCAAGGTGAAAAAGAGAAATCTAGCATAACCTATTGATTGCGCTAGCTTAATTTTGTCGGGGCGAGAGGATTTGAACCTCCGACCACCTGCACCCCATGCAGGTACGCTACCAGGCTGCGCTACGCCCCGGAAGAATATAGTATATCAGACAGTTTGCCAGGATAGAATCACAGACGGTTTCAAGGTTGAAGTGCAACAGAAGCCGGTTGCGCCCGAAGGGTATCCCCCAAGGCAACAATTGCATGATGATGCTGACGAACGTCGAACGATTCGGGCATGAACAGTTTGGCCGGACACTTCCAGCCCAAGCTGTTGCGCGGGCGGCCTTGGACAGCTGCATCGCGACTGGACGCCGTGCTCACCACTGTCGCGCTGGACGAGACATTGATTGCGCAGCGCCTGGCGCCGCGAGAACGGCGCGTATCCCCCCACCGGGAGCTTGCGCCTGGCGGGACGCGGCCAACCGGCATTGGCCGACCCGCAGGACGTGCGTGGCACGCCTGGGCAAACGAAGGCGGGTCGCCCGCCGGATCAAAGAACTCGAGCGCGAAGTTCGGTGCAAGGACCGTGCGCTGGCCGAGACGACCGCCTTGTTGGTGCTGTCAACAAAACTCAAGGCGATCTTCCACAAGGGAGAGGACGAATGATCGGTCTCGGGGATCGCCAGATAACTGTCCGAAACATCGAAGCGGCTCATCAGGCCGGTGTACAGTTGCGCCTGTCTTTGCAAGACTGCGCCGGCATTGAACACGCACCCTGCAACGCTGGAAGGTCCAGGATGGGCTGCAAACCGGCGACCGCAGGCGGTTTCCATCCCAAGCCAGCGCATGCGCTGACCGAACCGGAGCGTCAGGCTATGCTCGCAGTCGCCAACGAACCGCGCTTCGCAGATATGCCGCCTGCGTGGATCGTGCCGGCGCTGGCCGACGAAGGCGTCTATCTGGCGAGCGAATCAACCTTCTGTCGGGTTACTGCGGGCGCACGGTCAGAATGCTCATCGCGGTCGGGCCAAAGCGCCCCAAGCCAGCCGCGAGCCGAGTACGCACATCGCGAGCGCAGTTCGCTAAGTCTGGTGCTGGGATATGGACGTATGCCTCTGTTGAGTTTCGAGTGGGTGATAAATTGCCTAATTTGCACGAGAGCGAAGGGGAGTCATGCATAGCCAACTGTTCGAATCGGCCTTGGGTATCAGCGATCCGTGGTTTGTGAATGGCGTTGACTTCGATGCAACTGCCAAGCGACTGACGATCAACATCGATTTCGTTGCCGGCAGCCGCTTCTCGCATCCGGAGATCGTTGGCGACCATCGTGCGCACGACACCGTCATCAAGCGGTATCAGCACCTGAACGTCTTCCAGCGCGGACTGCTACCCCGAAGTATGCACACCTCGCGTCAAGCTGCCTGATGGCCGCGTGGCACGCACGTCCTGCGGATCGGCCTTCGAGCGCATGACGTTCGCGTATCACTGCTCGAGCATGTCGCTGACGACGTTGATCTGCTTGCGATCGAGCCACGCGCGGGCAGTCCGCTTGGTCGTGACGTTTACGATCAGGACATCGAGATCGGCACGTTGCGCGGCGGTCAGCCGGGCGCGATCCTTCAGCAGCGACCATCGCAATCCCTTGAGTCCGGATCGGTTCGCTGCTCGATTCGCCGCATGAGTGACGACGTGGAACTTGTCGAAGGTGATGCGAGCATTCGGCAGGTTCGTCTCGACGCCTTTGATGAACGCTGCGATCGTCGCAGCATCCTTGCCTTCAGTCATGATACGACTTTGTGTTCGAGCGCACAGCCACGAGCGTCAGGTAGTGGTGTCCGCACTGGTAGGACGTTTCGTCGACGGCAATGCTCGTCATGTTGGACAGGTCGATCTCGGCGAGCGCGAGTTCGACATAGCATTTGCAAATGGCGTTCACCAGATGCCAGGACTCACCGACGGTACGGGCGACTGCGGTGAACGATATCTGCTGGGCGAGCATTAGCACCATGGCCTCAAACAGCAGCGTGAAGCCCTTGAGCTTTGCCGGCCCACTCGAGCTCGATGAGCGCCACGCGGCCGTCAGGCAGCTTGATGCGAGGCGTGCGCACCTCGAGAAAGCAGTCGTGCTGGAAGCAGGTTCAAGTGCCGGTAGCGCTTGACAACGGTATCGTGTACGGGATGGCCGCCGGCGCATCTCTGGATGCGGGAAGTGACTGCCGGCAACAAAATCGATGTTGACCTTCAACTGCTTCGCAGCTGCGTTGAAATCGATGCCGTTCACGAACCACGGATTGCTGATACCCAAAGCTGTCTCGAACAACTTGCTATGCATGACTACCGTCCCTCACGTGCAAATCGGGCAATTTTTTACCACCCACTCGAAATTCAACAGAAGCGTTATGTCTAAAACACGCGAGGACACAGACCTCATGAGCATCATCGAGAGCCACGAAGACTTCGGCGTGTTGCGCTTTATCACGGTGGACAGCGTCGACGACGGCAAGAGCAGGCTGATCGGGTGTCTGCTGTCCGACAGCAAGACAGCAAGGCCGTGCTGTCGGACCAGCTGTCGGCCCTGTCGTGCGCCAAGAACAAGCGCACGGTCGGCGATGAGCTCAACCGTGCGCTGCTGATCGACAGCCTGGAAGCCGAGCGTGAGCAGGGCATCACGATCGACGTGGCCTACCGCTACTTCACCACCGCCAAGCACAAGTTCATCATCGCCGACACGCCGGGCTACGAGCAGTACACACGCAACATGGTGACCGGTGCCTCCACCACGCACGCGGCCATCATCCTGATGGATGCCACGCGCTTCACGGTCGAGGGCGTCCGTGCGCTTCATGCCGGTTTCAGCGTTGAAAGGCGATAATATCGTCACGCTGTTGGACAGCATGTCCTGGTATGCTGGCGATCCGCTGCGCTTCCCGGTGCAGTCGGTGGCGTGCCAGAACGGCAGCTCGGCCGACGATTTTCGCGGCTACATGGGCCGCGTCGAGGCCGGCGAGGTGAAGGTGGGCGGACGAGATCGTCGCGCCGGTGCTGGGCGGCACGGTTGCGGTAGAATCAGCCCCCGCGGGGCAGGTCGTCACGATCCGCCTCGCCGAGGACTTCGACGTCTTGCGCGGCGACGTGTTCGCGTGCCAAACGCGCGGCGTATCGTCGGGCCAGCCAAGAAGTTGGAAGCCGATCTCTGCTGGTTCGACGAGCCCCCGCTGTCCCCGCAACGCAAGTATCTGCTAGGGTATGTTTAGGGCAATGCTGATCAAGTTCACCGTCCCCGTGGTTCAGCCGTTATACGTTATAGATCGGTGGATATGACCCGAGCAAG
>JAYFSB010000259.1:0-3912 GCA_040946865.1 Burkholderia sp. | reverse complement strand
CAACTTCGTTCATGATCGATTCGCTTCGCAGGCTTGACGACATCACGAATGCAGACACTTGATCAGCATTGCCTGAAGTGTGTGTGGCGCGGCAGCCCGTTGCGGTATGCGGGAAATCACCAAGGGCAAATCGCTGACCCAGTTGCGGCCTCATCATAAGGCATTGGCGCGGGCGAAAATTGTGAACTGACGTCCGAAGGGGAGCAGTCCGTTCGAAAACAGGGAAAATAGTCGATTTGAGCGAAATCATGTCTCATTCGCGATAGTCGTCGCCTCCCGTAGTGAGTTCGGCTTGTCGTTAGCCAGTTCGTCTACACATGACGCGCCAGACACACTGGCTCTGCCGCTTTCAATTTCCTATGCGTCGAGCAGGATACGCAGCATGCGGCGCAGTGGCTCGGCCGCCCCCCACAGTAGCTGGTCGCCGACCGTGAAGGCCGACAGGTATTCGTCGCCCATCGCGAGCTTGCGCACACGGCCGACCGGCACCGTCAGGGTCCCCGTGACAACGGCTGGTGACAGGTCGCGCATCGAGGCCTCGCGCTCGTTCGGCACGACTCTCACCCAGTCGTTGGCAGATGCGAGGATCGCTGTGACTTCGTCGAGCGGCACGTCCTTCTTCAGCTTGATGGTGAGCGCCTGCGAGTGGCAGCGCATCGCGCCGATTCGCACGCACAGGCCGTCGACCGGAATCGAGCCCGGCTCTCCCATGGCCGGCTTGCCGAGGATCTTGTTGGTCTCGGCGCCGCTCTTCCACTCTTCCTTCGACACGCCGTTGCCGAGATCCTTGTCGATCCAGGGAATCAGCGAGCCGGCCAGCGGCACGCCGAACTGGCTGGTCGGCATCGCGGCCAGCACGCGGCGGTCGATGTCGAGGATCGCCGAGGCCGGATCGGCCAGTTGCTCGGCCACCGCGCCGTGCAGTGTGCCCATCTGCGACAGCAGCTCGCGCATGTTCTGCGCGCCGGCACCCGATGCGGCCTGGTAGGTCATGGCCGTCATCCAGTCGACCAGATTCTCGTGGTACAGGCCGCCCAGCGCCATCAGCATCAGACTGACCGTGCAGTTACCACCGACGAAGTTGCGGGTGCCCTTGACCAGCGCATCCTTGATCACGTCGAGGTTGACCGGGTCGAGGATGATGACCGCGCCGTCTTTCATGCGCATCGACGAGGCCGCGTCAATCCAGTAGCCATTCCAGCCGGCCACGCGCAGCTTGGGGAACACCTCGTTGGTGTAGTCACCGCCCTGGCAAGTGATGATCACGTCGCACTTCTTGAGCTCGTCAATGCTCGAGGCGTCCTTGAGCGTGGGCTCGTTTTTCGCGAAGGCCGGTGCATTGCCGCCCGCGTTGCTGGTGCTGAAAAACATTGGCTCGATCAGATCGAAATCGCCTTCTTCCTGCATGCGCTGCATCAGGACGCTGCCGACCATGCCACGCCAACCTACTAGACCTACGTTCATGACTAACCCTTTGCTTGAGAGCTGCCCCGCCTTTTCTGTCCCCGTGTAACCGCACGGGGAAATCAGGCGGGCATGACGGATGACGATCAGCTTTTCGTGATCGTTTTCGTGGTAATGATTTTTGGGAGATGATGGCGCGCGTCAGCGCACAGGCCGTACAACGGCCCGTCGTTGCCATCGTGCGAGGTGTCGCGTCGGTGCCGCATTTTCCCGAATCGGCCGGGCGGTCATGCCTACAGTACCGCGACCACCGCGTCGCCCATCTGCGCGGTGCCGACCTGCTGGCAACCCGGCGTGGCGATGTCGCCGGTCCGGTAGCCCTGCTCCAGCACCTTCTGCACCGCGCGCTCGATGCGGTCGGCCTGCTCGCCGCGATTCAGCGAGTAGCGCAGCAGCATCGCGGCCGACAGGATGGTCGCCAGCGGATTCGCGACGCCCTTGCCTGCGATATCGGACGCCGAGCCGTGCGAGGGCTCGTACAGGCCCTTGTTGTTCTTGTCGAGCGAGGCCGAGGGCAGCATGCCGATCGAGCCCGTCAGCATCGCAGCTTCGTCCGAGAGGATGTCGCCGAACATGTTGCCGGTGAGGATCACGTCGAACTGCTTAGGTGCCTTGGCCAGCTGCATCGCCGCGTTGTCAACGTACATGTGCGATAGCTCGATCTCGGCGTATTCCTTCGACACGTCGATCATGATGTCGCGCCAGAATTGCGAGGTCTCGAGCACGTTGGCCTTGTCCACCGACAGCAGCTTCCGGTTACGCTTCTGCGCGGCCTGGAAGGCGACGTGGGCGATGCGGCGCACTTCGGGCTCCGAATAACGCATCGTGTCGAAGCCCTCACGCGCGCCGGCGAACGCGCCGTCCGGCACCTCGCGCGTGCCGCGTGGCTGGCCGAAGTAGATGCCGCCGTTCAGCTCGCGCACGATCAGGATGTCGAGGCCCAAGATCAGGGCCGGCTTCAGCGGCGAGGCGTCCACCAGCTGCTCGTAGCAGATTGCTGGGCGGAAGTTGGCGAACAGCTCGAGATGCTTGCGCAGTTCGAGGATCGCCTGCTCCGGACGCAGCGCGCGCTCCAGTGAGTCGTATTTCCAGTCGCCCACGGCACCGAACAGGATCGCGTCGGCTTCCTTAGCCAGCTTCAGCGTGGCCTCGGGCAGCGGGTGGCCGGCGGCCTCGTAGCCGATGCCGCCGACCGGGGCCTGTTCGAGTTCGAATTGCTCGTCGAGGGCGTTCAGTACCTTCACCGCCTCGGTGACGATCTCCTGGCCGATGCCGTCGCCCGGCAGCACTGCAATCTTCATACGATTTGCCTGAAAGAGTTATGAGTTCGGAACCCGCACACCGCGCGGCCTTCAGCCGATCAGACGGTTGTTGAGCCAGGGCTGCTTGGTCAGGTGCTCGGCCTCGAACTGGCGGATCTTGTCGGCATGGCGCAGGGTCAGGCCGATGTCGTCGAAGCCGTTCAGCAGGCAGTACTTGCGGAAGCCCGACACCTCGAACGGGTATTCGCGACCGTCGTCGGTGCGCAGCAGCTGCGCCCCCAGGTCGATGGTCAGCTGGTAGCTGTTGAACGCGTAGGTGTCGTTGAACAGGTGGTCGACCTGCTGCTCGGTCAGCACGATCGGCAGCAGCCCATTCTTGAAGCAGTTGTTGAAGAAGATGTCAGCGAAGCTCGGTGCGATGATGGCGCGGAAGCCGTATTGCTGCAGCGCCCAGGGCGCGTGCTCGCGCGAGCTGCCGCAGCCGAAGTTCTTGCGCACCAGCAGCACCGAGGCACCCTGATAGCGCGGCTGGTTCAGCACGAAGTCGGGATTGAGCGGGCGCTTGGAATTGTCCTGGCCCGGCTCGCCGCGGTCGAGATAGCGCCATTCGTCGAAGGCGTTCGGGCCGAAGCCGGTGCGCTTGATCGACTTGAGGAATTGCTTCGGGATGATCGCGTCGGTGTCGACGTTTTCGCGATCGAGCGGCACCACGACGCCGGTATGCACTGTGAATTTTTCCATGATCCGTTTCCAGATTGGACGCTGGCCCCGGGGCCAGCGTGCGACTGTCCTTCGGTTTGACTCTCGCGCGGTAATCCGCGCGGCAATCAGTTCGCGGCGCGCGTAATCGCGCGGCCCGCGACGTTGGTGTACTCGCCGACGCTAACCACCGTATGGCAAGCGACCAGCCCGAATACCACGCCCGCTAGGCAGTGTTCACATTTACGACTGGCCCAAAACGCGCAGGCAAGCGATGCAAACATGAGATAGCTCTCGGCAAGCTTGTTATATCGAGTGGAGACGCGGTGAACATGCTTAAGGCAATGCTGATCAAGTATCTGCATTCGTGATGTCGTCAAGCCTGCGTAGCGAGTCGATCATGAACGAAGGTCCTGGTTTGTTGTCGGTCGTCCTGGGTGCCATTCAGATGATCGGCGGGCCCCAGGCCTGGTTCTCGCTCATTACG
>JAYFSB010000258.1:0-3913 GCA_040946865.1 Burkholderia sp. | reverse complement strand
CCGGCCAGCACTACGTCGCCGCGCAACAGCGTGCCGGACTGCACAAGCACTGTCGCGACCGGGCCCTTGCCCTTGTCGAGCTTCGCCTCGATCACGGCACCCTTGGCCGGCACTTCGCGCGGTGCCTTCAGCTCCAACACTTCGGCCTGCAGCAGCACGTTCTCGAGCAGATCATCGATGCCCGAGCCGGTCTTGGCTGACACCAACACGAACGGCGAATCGCCGCCGTATTCTTCCGGGACCACGCCTTCGGCAACCAGTTCCTGCTTGACGCGATCCGGGTTCGCTTCGGGCTTGTCGATCTTGTTGATCGCGACCACGATCGGCACCTCGCCCGCCTTGGCGTGCGAGATCGCTTCCTTGGTCTGCGGCATCACGCCGTCATCGGCGGCGACTACCAGCACCACGATGTCAGTCGCCTTCGCGCCGCGGGCACGCATGGCCGTGAAGGCCTCGTGACCCGGTGTATCGAGGAAGGTGACGACGCCGCGCGGCATCTCGACGTGGTAAGCGCCGATATGCTGCGTAATGCCGCCCGCTTCGCCCGCCGCCACCTTGGCGCAACGGATATAGTCGAGCAGCGAGGTCTTGCCGTGGTCGACGTGACCCATCACCGTGACGACTGGCGGACGCGGCAACTGCTCCGCATCGATGCCGACCTCGCCCTCGACCAGCAGCGCTTCCGGATCGTCGAGCTTGGCCGCCACTGCGCGATGGCCCAGTTCCTCGACGATAATCATCGCCGTTTCCTGATCCAGCACCTGGTTGATGGTGACCATCTGGCCGAGCTTCATCATAATCTTGATGACCTCAGAAGCCTTCACCGACATCTTGTGAGCGAGATCGGCGACGGAAATCGTCTCCGGCACGTGCACTTCGCGCACAATCGGTACCTGGAACGACGAAGCGCTGTCCTGATGACGGCCGCGCCCTTTCGGGCTACCGCGCCAGCTGCGGTCGACGCCGCCGCTGGAATCGCCACGCGTCTTGATACTGCGACGCTTCGATGCGTCGTCCTGCCAGCCGCCCTTGCCGGCACCCGGCTTCTTGTTGCGATCGGCGATACCCGGAGCGCTGGTATTGGCATTGGCGTTCGCCGGCTTCTTCGCCGCGGCCGCATTGGCCGGACGCGTGCACGCTTCACCCGCCGGCTTGGCCGGCTTGTGCAGCGTGCCCTTGGCCTCGGCGGCCTTGGTCGGTTCGATCGACTTCGGCGATTCGACAGCCTTCACCTGCGCACGACGCGGGATGGCCATCATCTCGCGGATCGCGCGCGCCTCGGCCTCGGCCTTCTCGCGACGCTTGCGGATTTCTTTCTGCTCGGCACGCGCCTTGTCGGCCGCCTCGCGGGCAGCGTCCTCGGCCTTCTTCGCCGCTTCGCGCTGGGCGGCACGTTCGGCCGCCGCACGCTCTTCGTCCTGGGCCGACTGCTGCGCGTTCTGTGTTTCCTGCACCCGCGCGGCTTTTTCCTGCACCCGCGCGGCTTCTTCCTGCTCGGCCGCGGCCTGCTGCGCTTGGGCCGCTGCTGCGCTGCGCTTGCTGGCCGCCTCTTCCTCGGCGCGGCGACGCTCGGCTTCCGCCGCTTCCTCACGAGCCCGACGCTCGGCTTCCTCGCGCTCGAGGCGATCCTGGCGCTCGTGCAGCTCCTGCGCCTGCTTCTCGAGTAGCTCGGCCTCGTGTCGCGCCTCTTCCTCGCGACGCTTCAGATCGGCTTCGGCCGCTGCATCGTCCGCCTGGTCCTGGGCCGCATCGACCCTGTTCTCGGCGACATCGTCGCGCTTCACGAACGTCCGCTTCTTGCGCACCTCGACCTGAATGGTGCGAGCCTTACCCGTCGCGTCAGATTGCTTGATTTCCGACGTGTGCCGGCGGGTCAGCGTGATCTTGCGCTTGTCGGCGTCGGACGAGCCGTGCGATTTACGCAAATGATCGAGCAGACACGCCTTGTCGGTTTCCGACAGCGCATCGTCTTCACTCGCTTTCTGGACGCCCGCTGCCTGCAGCTGTTCGAGCAGCACACCAGCAGGCATTTTCAGTTCCGCGGCAAATTGGGCTACGTTGTTACTCGCCATTCATTCCTCTTTGTGCAAGGACCGATTCCTTGCGGTTAGCATCGGGTCATGCGGCCTTCCGGCCGCCAAATCATCAGTGCGCCATGGTCATTTCTCACTGGAACCAGTGTTCACGTGCTTTCATGATCAGCGCTTTCGCGGCTTCCTCTTCCACTCCGGTCATCTCGACCAGTTCGTCGACGGCCAGCTCGGCGAGATCATCGCGCGTCGCCAAGCTGTGTCCCGCTAGCTTCGCGAGCAGCTCCGGCGTGATGCCGTCGAGGCTCTTCAGGTCGAGCGCAGCATTTTCCACCTTTTCTTCATTGGCGATCGCCATCGTCAACAGTGCATCGCGCGCGCGGTTGCGCAGCTCGTGCACGGTCTCCTCGTCGAACGCCTCGATCTCGAGCATTTCGTTCAGCGGGACGTAGGCGATTTCTTCGAGACTGGTGAAGCCTTCGTCGATCAGAATGTCGGCCACTTCCTCGTCGACATCGAGGCGCGCCATGAACAGGCGGCGCAGACGCTCACGCTCTTCGTTCTGCTTCAGGGCGGATTCGTCGGGCGTCATGATGTTGATCTGCCAACCGGTCAGTTCGCTGGCAAGGCGCACGTTCTGGCCGCTTCGGCCGATCGCGACAGCTAGTTCGTTCTCATTGACGACGACGTCCATCGAGTGCTTTTCTTCATCGACGACGATTGACTGCACGGTTGCCGGCGCGAGCGCGCCGATCACGAACTGGGCGGGATCGGCGGACCATAGCACGATGTCGATGTTTTCGCCACCGAGCTCGTTGCGAACTGCCTGCACGCGTGAACCGCGAATGCCGACGCAGGTGCCGATCGGATCGATCCGCTTGGCGTAAGCAACGACGCCGATCTTCGCACGAACGCCGGGATCGCGCGCTGCCGCCTTGATCTCGAGAAGACCCTGCTCGATTTCCGGCACTTCCATCTCGAACAGCTTCATCAGGAATTCAGGCGCCGTGCGTGACAGTTCGATCTGTGGACCGCGCGCGGTGCGATCGACCTTGGCGATATAGGCGCGCACGCGGTCGCCCACGCGCAGATTTTCCTTTGGGATCAGCTGGTCGCGGCGCAGCAGGGCCTCGACACGGCCCGATTCGACGATGAAGTTGCCCTTGTCGAGACGCTTGATCGTGCCGGTCATGATCTTCTCGTCGCGCTCGAGGTAATCATTCAGGATCTGCTCGCGCTCGGCGTCGCGAACCTTCTGCAGAATCACCTGCTTGGCGGCCTGCGCGCCGATCCGGCCGAATTCGATCG
This sequence comes from Burkholderia sp., assembly GCA_040946865.1. Classification (GTDB taxonomy): domain Bacteria; phylum Pseudomonadota; class Gammaproteobacteria; order Burkholderiales; family Burkholderiaceae; genus Burkholderia. Next base: position 575 of record JAYFSB010000258.1, on the reverse strand, counting down.
ACGGCACCGATTCCTCGATGTAGTCGCCGACCTCGATCTCTGCCTTCTGCTCACGCGCCTCGAACAGCAGGATCTCGCGATCCGGCTCCTGGAGGCCAGCTTCGTCCGGCATCACCAGCCAGCGACGGAAGGTTTCGTACTCGCCGCTTTCACGATCGATATGGACACGGATTTCGGCGCCTTCGTCGAATAGCTTCTTGGAGGCCGAGGCGAGCGCGGCTTCGAGCGCGCCCAGCACGATATCCTTGTCGACATTTTTTTCGCGTGCCAGCGCATCCACCAGCATCAATACTTCGCGACTCATTGTTTGCGGCTCCTAAAGTCAACTTGCGGAATCAGGCGGGCTTTGTCGATGTCGGCCAGCGTGAAATCCAGCATGGCCACCTTGCCCTTCTTCCTCTCGAATTCCAAACCGATCGTTTTGCCGTTCGGCGCATGCAGAATGCCCCGGTAGGTCTTGCGGCCTTCCAACGGCTTTTTCAGGGTGACGGAGATTTCGCTTCCGGCGAATCGTTCAAAGTCGTCCAGCTTCTTCAGCGGACGGTCCAGGCCGGGCGACGAGACCTCGAGCCGTT
>JAYFSB010000257.1:0-3923 GCA_040946865.1 Burkholderia sp. | reverse complement strand
GCCTTGCTCGGGTCATATCCACCTATCTATAACGGCTGGACCACGGGGACGGTGAACTTGATCAGCATTGCCTTTACGGCACCGACCGCGACGCGTCTCAACGGTGACGCGCGACCACGGCGGCGTCGAGCACACACTCGATGTCGCCGAGCAGGCGATCGAACCAGCGGCGCAGCGAGCCATTTGACAGCGAACGCGGGATCGACCACGCGACCGCCTTGTAAACCTCGTTGCGACGCACCTTCGAGGTACGGTCCGGCTCGATCCAGTCTGGGTTCAACACCAGCAGCCGCAAGGTCATCAAGCCGATCATGATCGGCCAAATGCAGGCTAGGCGCAGTCGCATCATGCGCGGTGGGATCGCGAAGGTGTATTCGATACCGGCACGATAATGTGCTAGCGCGACGCGCACCAGGTCGAACATCACGGGACGCGCGAGCTGCGAGGCAGCCTGGCCGAGCAGGTCGCCGGGCGCGATCTGCTCACGTGCGAGGCGATCGGCGGGCAGGTAGCAGCGGCCGATCCGCAGGTCCTTGGTCGCGTCGCGTAGCACGTTGGTGAGCTGCAGCGCCTTGCCGAAGCGGATCCCAAGCGCCTTCATTTCCCTGGCATCGCGCTTCACCACGTCGGGCTCGTGCAGGAAGGTCATGGTGGTCCAGAACTTGCCGACGCAGCCGGCCACCATGTAGGTGTAGCGATCGAGCGCGGCGTCGTCGGGCAGAGCGACCAGCTGCCCTGAGGTTTCGTCTTGGAACGTGACTAGGTCGAATTCCATGCCCTCGCTCAGCGTCGTGACGATGCCGCGCACGGCCGCGCGATCGGCATCGTCGAGCTGCGCGAGAATTCCGAGCACCGGCCCCAGTAATTCGAGCAGCATCTTTTCGTCGGAATCGGTCTGCTGGCCCGCCATCTCGGCGGCGATGCTGTGCAGCGCGGCTTCGTCGGACCGGCCGTTGACCTGCGCGCGCAGCGACAGCAGCCATTCGAGGCGCCGCGCTGGCGGCAGCAGCGAGGTGTCGGCGATTGTGTCGGCCGCGCGGGCCAGCAGATAGGCCAGGCCGATCGGATCGCGCATGCCGACGGGCAGCACGGCGAGCGTCAGGTAGAACGAGCGCGATACCCCTTTCAGCAGGGGGCCGAGCAGGAACGCACGGGAAGCTTGGGTTATGCGATATGGGATCAGTCGTGAATTCCACTTCTGTTGAATTTCGAGTGGGTGGTAAATTGCTCGATTTGCACGTGAGCGACGGTAATCATGCATAGCAAGTGGTTTGTGAACGGCATCGATTGCGACGCGACTGCGAAGCGGTTGACGGTCAACATCAATTTCGTTGCCGGCAGTCGCTTCCCGCATTCAGAGATCGCCGGCAGCCATCCCGTGCACGACACCGTTGTCAAGCGCTACCGGCACTTGAATTTCTTCCAGCACGACTTGCTTTCTCGAAGTGCGCTCGCCGAGATCAACCTGTTCGACATGACGAGCATTGCCGTCGACGAAACGTCCTACCAGCGCGGACACAACTACCTGACGCTCGTGGCTGATACGCTCGAACGCAAAGTCGTGTTTGTGACAGAAGGCAAGGATGCTGCGACGATCGAAGCGTTCGTCGAGAACATGGGTAGAGCCCGAGCAGATCACGTCGGTCAGCATTGACATGTCGCTCGCGTTCATCAAAGGCGTCGAGACGAACCTACCGAATGTTCGCATCACCTTCGACAAGGTTCACGTCGTCGCTCATGCGTCGAAAGCCGTAGACCCAATGCGGCGAATCGAGCAGCGAACCGATCCGGAACTCAAGGGATTGCGATGGCCGCTGCTGCAGGATCACGACCGACTGACCGCCGCGCAACGAGCCGATCTCGATGCCTTGATCGTGAACGTCACGACCAAGCGGACCGCCCGCGCGTGGCGCTATCGCGAGCAACTTCGGGAGATTCTCGATCGCAAGCAGATCAACGTCGTCAGCGACATGCTCGAGCAGTGGTGTACGAACGTCATGCGCTCGAAGGTCGATCCGATGAAGGACGTCGCCTGCATGATCCGCAGTCATTCCGACGGCATCGTCGCCTGGACTCAGACGCATCACAGACCAACGGCTTCCTAGAAGCCATCAACGGACTCTTCCAGGCCGCCAAGCGAAAGGCATCCAGATACACCAACCTCACGACCATGCGCACCGTGTTGTTTCTGATCGCCGGCAAGCTCGACTTTTCGAAGATCAACCCATAATGTCGCGTAATCCACTCAAATTTCAAGAAAGCCATTTTTCCTGTATATCGAACTCAAGTTCGATATATCGAATGACTCTAATCAAACCGACATCAAATGGCAAGTTCTTCCGGCACGCGCCGCGCCGCTGGCGAGCGAGGCGAGCACCCCGCCACGCATCAGCGAAACTATCCAGCGGCTGCGCAACGAGCGCAAGCTGACGCTCGACGACCTGTCGTGCGCGGCCGGCGTGTTGAAATCGATACTTTCGGAAATCGAGCGCGACAAGGCGAACCCGACCATCGCGGTGACCTGGCACCTGGCCAATGCGCTCGGCATTAGTCTCGACGAGCTGTTCGACCATGACAATCAATACCAGTTGCGATTCTGGGGCCAAATCGAAATGACCGGCCGCTTCGAGTGTTATGAACGACCCTGCCAGCCAATGGCGCATTGGTGTCGAACGCCCGCGAACCCGGTACGCGCGAGCACCTGACTGTGCTCGCCGGTTCGATCGAGATTGAGACCGGCAGCGGCTCGAGGCACTTGGAGACGGGCGAGACTGCACGCTAAGCGGCCGATACGCCGCATGCAATCTGCAATCTCGGACGCGGCGAGGCCAAGGGGCGGCTGAAGCGTCCCGATGCCCATTGCCCTCGCATTCGGTGCCAGTTCCGCCTTGTCGGGCGAGAAGGGCATCCCCCAAGGCGACGATGTCATGATGATGCTGACGAACATCGAACGCTTCGGGCATGAACAGTTCGGCCGGACACGTCCAGTTCAAGCTCTTGCGCAGGCGGGTGTTCATCTGCCAGGCGATGATGTCGTCGAGCTCGGCCTGGAGAACACGGCCAGATCGGTACCCTTGGGCATGTACTGGCGCGGCAGCCCGTTGGTGTTCTCGTTGCGCCCGCGCTGCCCAAAAGGGCTATGCGAATCAGCGAAGTAGACCTTGATGCCCGTGGTCTCGCAGAGCTGCTCATGCCTGGCCATCTCCCGTCCCTGATCATAGGTCACATAGGTCATGGAAAGACGACGCTGAGCGTCGATGCGGTTCAGGATCATGCCGAACGAAGGTAAGCGACTCGGCAAGGCCGGTCCCCCGTTCGCATGCGCGTGAGGCAAGATGATGAGCACGTGGAATTCGTATGGATCACGTGAGATTGCGCCTACGATCAGCGATCGTGGACACGATATATCTGGATCTAGTCGGCAATCAGGTAGTGGACAGAGGAATGGCGGCCGACTTCAGCTTGTCCGCGACATTCCAGGGCAGCAGCTCGTCGATGCGGGTGATGAGGTAATCAGTGATGTGAGTCAGGACGTATTTCAGATAGGCACGCGGATTGATGTCGTTGAGCTTACACGTCCCGATCAGGCTGTACATTGCAGCAGCCCGCTCGTCTCCGGCGTCGGAGCCAACGAACAGATCATTCTTGCGTCAGAGCGCGACCCATCGTAGGGCGTTCTCGGCAAGCGCGTTGCTGATCTCGGCCCGGCCATCCTCGCAGTAGAACACGAGCGCTGGCGTAGTTGATTGCTTTGGCGAGCGTGGACTTGGCCGACTGTCGTACGCGCAGGCGCTCATCGGGTGGCTTTGCCCCGGGTATCGGCCTCGATGCCGTAGCGCTCGCCAATTATGGCAATGCTGATCAAGTGTCTGCATTCGCGATGTCGTCAAGCCTGCGTAGCGAATCGATCATGAACGAAGTTG
>JAYFSB010000256.1:0-3931 GCA_040946865.1 Burkholderia sp. | reverse complement strand
ATTATTTAATACAATGCTTCAATATTAGTAAAAAAATTTTAAATGACTAATAATAAAGATATTATATTTTTATGTTAAATAATTTATCTACTGTAGCCTGGATACATATTCTGTTAGGAGGAAATTATTCCTTTGAGTAGCAAGCGACAATTACTGATCTGGTTGGTATCCTGGAAAACGTAGATCCATTTAAAAATATAGATCCATTTATGTAGATCCATTTAGTGAAGAAAATGGCGAATACTTTAAAAGTTAAACATTATGATAGTTAATGATTTTTAGACATCAGGTGGCACTTTTCGGGGGAATGTGCGCGTAACCCAAATTTCTACGGTATAGGTAGTCATTTCGTTACCTTCTGGTGTCGCTTTCTCGCATGCTGGAAACCAGTCTCGGCCGGGCTTCCCATCGGCTATCAGGCTTTGAACTTGCGCATTTCTTCGCGCAAGAACCCAAAGGGCACGGTTGAGCTTGACGTTCTGGTCGATGCTCGTCACCTCGCGCGTGATAGACGTGCGGCCGGCCAGATTGCGGCTGCGTAGTCCGCCCTTAAGCAGGCTTTCCTGCACGCGGTTGAACATCGTCCACATGTCGTCGACGCGATCCTCGAAGCAACGCGGGGCCAATACCTGGGTTTCCGTAACCGGCGCCGGCGTCTCCGGGTCGTCGTACTTGATCGTCAGCGCCGCGCGGGCGAATGCCTGTTGCTCGCCGGTGTTGAGCGTCAGCCACTTCATGCTGTCGCGCTGCTCGTTGACCAGCTCGAACCCACCGAGAACCGTGAACGCGCCCTCGATGACGCGGCCGACCACATCGCCCTTGTGGGGCACGCGAATATCGACGATCAGCATCTCGCCGCACACCATGCCGTTATGGCAAACGAAGCGGAACATCCCGGCGAGCATCTGGTAGCTCGATGTGCCGTTGTGCGAATTGAGCAGAATGATTTCGTTCGCTTCCTTGCTCTCGATCTGGCTGCCGTGACGCAACCGGATCATGTGCTTGGTGTGGTCGCGCTGGCCGTCGTCGCGCAAGACGTTCAGCACATCGATGGTCAGAATGTAGGTGTAGCGTTCCGAGCGGCTTTCGTGCTTGCCATCAGCGAAGACCGACGTGGCCACGCGCATGATTTCGTCGTCGGACAGCGGGCGGTCGGAACGGGTCGCGGCGATATTGCGGAACTTGGATGCAAGAACCATTTTTTGGCACTCCTATTTGATTGGGGTTGAACACTGGAACTAGGTACTTCGTTTTGTTTTTGTTATAGTATAGTGTACCGTCAACACTATAAAAGTATTTAAATAGGTTTATTGTGCCTATTGCGTATGGCGTTCGATTTAATGACCTAATGAGCGAATCGGCAGGCAAAGGTCTGGCATCCCCACCTCTCCTGTATGTAGACCAAAGAGGCTTCGGCAAACCGACGACGGATCACGGCAGGCCCGCACGCGGGCCGGGTTGAGCGGGCGCGGCGGCCCGCGCAAAGGACACCGTGGGCACGATTTATCCCGGTTTTAGTGCCCGCTTGCAGCCTGAGCCACTTAGACCTGCCGCTACGCTAGTTCTCGCATGCGAGAAAAATTGGAGATTAGTAAACGCGCCAATAGGCCGGCTTGCGCCACAATCGCGCTCAGTGAATCTGGTCAATGACTTGCGGGGGCGGGGACCGCTACAGTTTTCGCTGGAGAGGCCGACCTGCTCTGGCTGCATTGTTCACTTTCGGCTAGGATCCGGCGATTCCAGCCGAAAGTGCGCGGCATGTTCGAATCGTTAAAAGAAAAAGGCTTCGAGATTGTTTTTGTCTCGCATGCCGAAGCTATCCTCGAAAAGGACTTTCCTGACGCAGTTGCCGAGCTTGAAGCAAGCCTCGTTGAGGTCGAAATTCCGATCACGGAAATCATCGGCTCGGGCGGAGGCGAAGCGAAGGGGACGCAACGTCTGCGACGCTCGTTAGCAGCTCGGCATTGGGTGAATATAAACTTCGAGATCAAGAAGACCATCAACGGTATCGAGCGCGAGTCAATCTCTCATGAGGTCGATCACGTCCGAACGTTTGGGGGTAATCAGCTCATCGCACTCGAAATTGAATGGAACAATAAGGATCCATTCTTCGATCGGGATCTTGAGAACTTCAAACGTCTGCACGCTGAAGGCGCGATCAGCGTTGGCATCATCGTCACGCGTGGCTCAACGTTGCAGGACCGTATGCGTGAGTTGGTACTGCATTTTACTGACGAGCGTAAGATTGGGGCGTTTGATGATCTAGCCAAAGTTGGACTGGAACCCACCCGCCGACAACGTACCGAAGTGATGAAGCGCGTCGAACGTGAAAAGGACCCGTTACCCTTCCCGGTAGCGTGGACGGATCATTTCGTTGGGGACAAGTTTGGCGCGGCAACAACGCATTGGCGAAAACTGATGGACCGAATTCACCGGGGCGTCGGCAATCCGTGTCCTTTGGTGCTTATCGGACTACCCGCTTCAATCGTAACGTTCAACCCCGATGCCATCATCGATGGATGACGCTGATGAATGAGGTGGGCCTTCGTTAATCGACGCTCGCGAGATCTGCCGCCGTCGCAGGCAGGTGGGCGCGTGAATGATGAGCGTACGTGTCCCAAGTGGGATGGTAGGCATCGTCTGCCTGGTTGCCCCAGCACGACCAGCCAGGCCGATCGCCTCGCGCGAAAAGCTCGAGGAACGGACCAGGACTACAGCTTTCGATGATCGGATACTGTTCGTCTGGCTTGCGTGAGTGCTCCAGCTTGCGGCTTGACAGATAGTTGACCTGACGGCGACCCGGCGCAAGAGTCCTAGCGTTTTTACCTCGCACCCCGAACAGCAGGATCTCGGTTACGTTGCGGAAATAGAAGCCCACTCCCCGGCCGTCTGAGCCGCCGTCCTTACGGATCTTGTGCCAAACGAGATTGCTCTTATATTGAAAGCCCCATGCCTGCATGACAGCCAGTCCTTCCGGAAGCAAGGCATTGGGGACCCAGAGGTACAGGTGACATACGTCGGCGGCTGCTCGCTGAACCGGCAATGCCTTAATCTCGTCCAAGGTAAGGGTGCTGTAGCGTTGTAAGCGCTTATGCTCCGGGGCAACCTTTCCTGTGCGGTTCTGGAATTGCCACGGTGGGTCGGCCATGATCGTGCCGAACCTCTTTCCCTTTAGAAATTTTGCCAAGTCCTCAGCCGCGCTGAGCGGAGGTGCTGGTTTCTTCTTCATGAGATCGGTCGCTAGATGAGTTTGGGTTGTCGCATCTTGGTTCTCGTACGCTTGAGTGCCTCCGCCCGATCCGGGCGCGGCTTGCGCAAGCGTGCAGGCTCGTATTGCGTCAAATCGACCTCGAATCGTGCAAGTCCAAGCCCGCAAACAAAAGCTCCCGCTGTGTCGAGTGTCGCGAACCGCCGGATACCGCCGCGCGTGGTGGCGAGCGTCCTGTCACCGGCGCCGTAGCTAACCGTGACAACAAAGCCGCCGTGCTGCCCGACAATCGTCGCAGAACGGACAGCCGAGGCCGCAACCAACTCGCGAAGCGCTGGCTCTTTGATTGTCGGCACGGTAGGGGAGAGTGCGGTCACAGTACGGGCGTGATTGAAATTCCTGAAATGTACGTGCAAACAACGTTAATTGCTAGACGTTTTTGCGTAAATAGCTAGATTTTTGCATCAAATGATTCGCTCTCGACGTTAGCGCAGACGGCCATGTCGAGGGCCGCGAACTCCCTGCTACGTGGTGAGGTGCGAGCCGGAGAACCTCTATAGCCTTTTTGCGAGAAGTATTTCATGCGCTCTTGTTCGACCTTGGCCAAGAATCGGTCAAGCATTTCTTACGGTGCACACACGGACGCCTTAAGGCAATGCTGATCAAGTGTCTGCATTCGTGATGTCGTCAAGCCTGCGAAGCGAATCGATCATGAACGAAGTT
>JAYFSB010000255.1:0-3936 GCA_040946865.1 Burkholderia sp. | reverse complement strand
TGGCTGATGCGCTCGAACGCAAAGTCGTGTTCGTGACCGAAGGCAAGGATGCTGCGACGATCGAAGCGTTCGTCGCGCGCCTGCGTGAGCATGGGGGCAAGCCCGAGCAGATCACGTCAGTCAGCATTGACATGTCGCCCACGTTCATCAAAGGTGTCGAGACGAACCTGCCGAATGCTCGCATCACCTTCGACAAGTTCTACGGCGTCGCTCATGCGTCGAAAACCGTGGACCCAATGCGGCGAATCGAGCAGCGAACCGATCCGGAACGCAAGGGATTGCGATGGCCGCTGCTGAAGGATCGCGACCGACTGACCGCCGCGCAACGCGTCGATCTCGATGCTCTGATCGTGAACGTCCCGACCAAGCGGGACGCCCGCGCGTGGCGCTATCGCGAGCAACTTCGCGAGAGTCTCGATCGCAAGCAGATCAACGTCGTCAGCGACATGCTCGAGCAGTGGTGCACAAAAGTCATGCGCTCGAAGGTCGAGCCGATGAAGGGCGTCGCCCGCATGATCAGCAGTCATGTCGACGGCATCCAGACCAACGGCTTCCTGGAAGCCCAACGGACTCTTTCAGGCCGACAAGCGAAAGGCGCGCGGGATATACCAATCTCACGACCGCGCACCGTGCTGCTTCTGATCGCCAGCAAGCTCGACTTCTCGAAGATCAACCCACATGTCCCGTAACCCACTCAAATTTCAAGAAAGCGGAAAATCCCGATTCTTCTCATTGAAACAAGCAATTTCCCAAGCTCGGCGGCAATCGTCATACTGTCGCTTCTTGATCATCCCGATCACCTTTTCACTCAAAGGAAACTGAAAATGCCGATCATCAACAGCCAGATCAAACCGTTCAAGGCAATCGCATATCACAACGGCGATTTCGTTCCCGTCAGCGAAGAATCGCTGACGGGCAAGTGGTCGGTCATCATATTCTACCCGGCCGACTTCACGTTCGTGTGCCCGACCGAACTCGGCGACCTGGCAGATCGCTACGCAGAATTCCAGAATCTGGGCGTGGAAATATACGGCGTGTCGACCGATACGCACTTTACCCACAAGGCATGGCATGACACCTCGGAAACCATCGCCAAGATCCAGTACCCGCTGGTCGGTGATCCGACGGCAACGCTGGCACGCGCTTTCGACGTGCTGATCGAAGAAGAAGGCCTGGCACTGCGCGGTAGTTTCGTGATCAACCCGGAAGGCGAAATCAAGATTGCCGAAATCCACGACAACGGCATCGGCCGTGACGCAGGCGAGCTGCTGCGCAAGGTGCAGGCTGCTCAATACGTCGCGTCGCATCCAGGTGAAGTCTGCCCCGCCAAGTGGACGCCGGGCGCTGAAACGCTAACCCCGTCGCTGGACCTGGTCGGCAAGATCTAAGTTTCGCGGGCATCAGAGGTACACGGGTGCCGTCAGGCACCCGATGATCGTGCGGCTTCCCTGCCGCACGCCTCCTCGCCTCCGGCGAGGTGCCAAAAACACTACGGAATCTGAATCATCATGCTCGACGCCAATCTCAAGAACCAGCTGAAGTCGTACCTCGAAAAGTTCACCCGCCCGGTCGAACCTATCGCCTCGCTCGACGACGGCTCGAAGTCGCAGAAGCTGATCGCGCTGTTGAAGGAAGCTCGGTGAGCTGTCGCCACGCGTGGCCGGGATCGAACGCCGCGATGACGCCGAGCGCAAGCCATCGTTCAGCATCTAGGAACCGGGCAAGGCTACCGAGATTCGCGTTGCTGGCATCCCGATGGGCCATGAATTCATGGCTCTCTTGAAATTTGAGTATGTTACGCGACATGTGGGTTGATCTTCGAGAAGTCGAGCTTGCCGGCGATCAGAAACAGCACGGTGCACATGGTCTTGTGAGGTTGGTGGTATCGGTGCGCTTTTCGCTGGGTGGCCTGGAAGAGTCCGTTGATGGCCTCCAGGAAGCCGTTGGTCTGACGCGTCTGGGTCCAGAGGCGACGATGCCGTCGAAATGACTGCAGCCTCTGTTGAATCGAGTGGGTGGTAAATTGCCCGATTTACACATGAGCAACGGTAGTCATGCATAGCAAGTTGTTCGAGACGGCTTTGGGTATCAGCGATCCGTGGTTCGTGAACGGCATCGATTTTGTTGCCGGCACTCGCTTCCCGCATCCAGAGGTCGACGGCAGCCATCCCGTGCACGACACCGTTGTCAAGCGCTACCGGCACTTGAACTTTTTCCAGCACGACTGCTTTCTCGAAGTGCGCACGCCTCGCATCAAGCTGTCTGACGGTCGCGTGGCGCTCGTCGAGCCCGAGTGGGCTGGCCAAAAAGCTCAAGGGCTTCACGCTGCTGTTCGGGGCCATGGTGCCTGATGCTCGCCAAGCAGATGTCGTTCACCGCAGTCGCCCGTACCGTCGGCGAGTCCTGGCATCGGGTGAACGCCATTTGCAAATGCTATGTCGAACTTGCGTTCGACGAGATCGATCATATCGGACATGACGAGCATTGCCGTCGACGAAACGTCCTACCAGCGCGGACACAACTATCTGGTGCTCGTGGCTGATGCGCTCGAACGCAAAGTCGTGTTCATGACCGCAGGCAAGGATGCTGCGACGATCGAAGCGTTCGTCGCGAGCATGGAGCAACAGCGGCGACCGAAGAGAGTCCAGTCTGAAGAACATCCGTAACCACGCCGCGTGGGACATCGATGGGCGTCAGTCCATTCTCCGCCTTGCCTGACAAGAGCCTTCATGCGGAAGCCCTACGGAAAACGGCCTGTCCCCTTGATTGATTTTCACTATGATGCAATCTCGGGTACGGCCGCTGCACCATAGCCGGCGAGCGTGCCGGCGGCGTCGCGCCGCGGCCGTCCGGCCGCGGGGGGCCGCCCAAGGGCACGCGCGAACGGACGAGCCAGTACAATCAAGTCTTTCTCCGCTACTGTGGCGCAGCCGCCCCCGCCGCCATGAAAGTCACGCTGATACCCGTCACACCGTTCCAGCAGAACTGTTCGCTGATCGTCTGCGAACAGACGGACCGCGCCGCCGTCGTCGATCCGGGCGGCGATCTCGAGCTGATTTGCGGCGAGGTCGAGCGGCAACAGGCCAAGGTCGAGAAGGTGCTAATCACGCACGGCCACGTCGACCATTGCGCCGGTGCCAAGGCGCTGGCCGAGCACTACGGCGTACCGATCGAGGGGCCGCACGAGGACGAGTGCTTCTGGATAGACCAGTTGCCGGCGCAAAGCCAGCATTTCGGTTTCGGCGGCGCGGCCGAGGCTTTCGAGCCTGCACGCTGGCTCGGCGACGGCGACACCGTCACGGTCGGCGGGGAAACTTTGGAGGTCTATCACTGCCCCGGCCACACGCCGGGCCACGTGGTGTTCTTCAGCCGCGCGCACCGGCTGGCGATCGTCGGCGACGTGCTGTTTGCGGGCTCGATCGGCCGCACCGACTTCCCGCACGGCAACCACGAGGACCTGCTGCGCTCGATTCGCGAGAAGCTCTGGCCGCTCGGCGACGATGTCACCTTCGTGCCGGGCCATGGCCCGGTGTCAACCTTCGGCGACGAGCGCGAGAGCAACCCCTTCGTGGCAGACCGGAGGTTCGGATGAGCGTAAGCGATCCGTGAATCCACTCCTTGCGCCGCGACGGCCGATCCGCGGCTAACGATCAGGTCTTCGGTTTGCGAGCGGGGCTTACCAAGCTTCCAAGGCAGTAGCGCTTCGTAGTTGTCGACCACTTGCGCGAGCGGTAGCGCCTTGAACAGGTCGATGAGATACTAGATTCTGTTTTCATTTGAAAAAAATGTGTTTTTTACATCCTGTCTTTTGCGCAACGAGACAGGATGGTATGAATGTTACTGAGCAACGAAGTATGGAACAAAGTCCAAGCTATCCTGCCGGGCAAAGAAGGCGACCGTTACCGAACGGCATCCAACCATCGCTGCTTCCTCGAA
>JAYFSB010000254.1:0-3941 GCA_040946865.1 Burkholderia sp. | reverse complement strand
ACTTCGTTCATGATCGATTCGCTTCGCAGGCTTGACGACATCACGAATGCAGACACTTGATCAGCATTGCCTTAAACGTGCTCAACGGCACCGTGCTCGCTACCTGCAAGCTGCGCCACCGGCATCAGGAGTTCCTGTCGTTGCTGCGCGAAATCGACAAGACAGTCCCGCTAAGCTCGATGTGCACTGCATTGTAGACAACTCTACGGCAGTCACAAGCACCCGAAGGTCAAGGCGTGGCTGGCCGCACGCCCCCGCTGGCACATGCATTTCATTCCCACCTACAGCTCGTGGCTCAACCAGGTCGAACGCTTCTGTGCCTTGATCACCGACCAGGCGATCCGCAGAGGCTCGTTCAGCGCGGTCAAATAACTGGTCAAGCGTATCGATCAATGCGTCTCCCACTACAACGAAAGTTGCAAGCCGTTCATCTGGACTGCAACTGCCGATTCCATCCTCGAAAAGCTACACAGACTTTGTTCGCGAATCAGCAGAACGGAACACTAGATCCAGATAAATCGTGTCCATGATCTCACGTGATCCACACAAATTCCACGTGCTCATCATCTTGTCCCACGCGCGTGAGAATGGGGGACCGGACTTGCCGAGTCGCTTACGACGGTTCGGCATTACCCAATCACTTGTCGTTCTGGAACGGGCGCTTCGCGCTCTGCTGACGCTTCTTGGCTTGGTGCGCTTCACGGTACCGCCCGCGCACCACCGCCTTGGTGGGTGGTCCGCGACTTGCGCACCGGGTTGGCGGACGAGTGCTTGACCACCTTGGCGGTACGCGATATTTTGTCGCAGGCTCTGCGTTGCAGAATTTGGCGGCCTCGCGAGCGAGGGGTACGCCGCGACGGCCACGAACCGGCACCATCTCGTCCTCTTCGGGACGCCAGATCACCAGCAACTTACCGATATGCTGGATCTGCGCGGCATTCAGGCGGTCGCAGATGTCTTCGTAGATCGCAATGCGGGTATCGCGTTCGTCGCCGAAGACGCGGATCATGATGATCAGCTGGTGCGCGCCGGTCAGGTGGACCTTGATCTCGGCCATCACGGCGTCGGTCAGGCCTTTGGCACCGATCAGCACGACCGGTTTCAGCGCATGAGCTTGTGAACGCAGCGTGGAGTGCTCGACGGAGGAAAGCGAAAGAGCAGGCATCGGCACTCCTAGAATCGAATAGGACGGCGCGCGCGAAAAAAAATACACGTATGTGTTTTATCCGCCAAAAGCCGGGGCCGATGAAACCATCGCGTGTTCGAGGGGCCCGGCGGGCCGCCGGAAGTTTCATATCGCGGCGGCACTGTGGCACTTGGCAAACATTTTCCCCTGTATGACAAAGAACCGTTTCAATCAGTCGTGGCTGCACGACCATATCAACGACCCGTACGTTAAACTGGCGCAACGGGAGGGTTACCGCGCGCGCGCGGCCTACAAGCTCAAGGAAATTGACGACCAGGACAAACTGATCCGTCCCGGGCAAGTGATCGTCGACCTGGGCGCGGCTCCGGGAAGCTGGAGCCAGTACGCTCGCAACAAGCTGGCCCAGAGCAAGCAGCGCGACAGCCAGCGAGAGAGCGGGATCGACGGCATCATCATCGCGCTCGACATGCTGCCGATGGAGCCGATCGCCGACGTGCACTTCATCCAGGGCGACTTCCGCGAGGACGAGGTGCTGCGCCAGCTCGAGAACATGCTGGAAGGCCACGTGGTGGACCTTGTAATTTCCGACATAGCTCCCAACCTCTCCGGCGTGGCTCTGGCGGATGCGGCGCGGATCGAACATGTCTGCGATCTCGCGCTCGAATTCTCCCAGAACCATCTCAAACCGGATGGCGCCCTTTTAGTGAAGTGCTTTCACGGCAGCGGCTACAGCCAGATTGTTGAAAAGTTCAAGCATCAGTTCCGCATGGTCGCGCCGCGCAAGCCGAAAGCTTCGCGGGACAAATCATCGGAGACATTTATTTTGGGTCGGCATCTGAAGCATCCGCGCTAAGTGATGCGCGACTACCGAAGCCCGGCCGGGAGCCTTGCCGATCATGGGGTTTGCCTATCGAAGCGCTTGGCAGGACTTCCGCATGAAGAAGTCCGTGTGGCAAGAGTGAGTTGGTGAAAGTTAGTGGTGGCGGTTTCAAGGTTGAAGTGCAACAGAAGCCAGTTGCACCCGAAGGGCATTCCCCAAGGCAACGATTTCATGATGATGCTGACGAACATCGAATGATTCGGGCATGAACGGTTCGGCCGGACACTTCCAGCTCAAGCCTTGCGCGGGCGGGTGTTCATCTGCCAGGCGATGTCGTCGAGCTCGGCCTGGAAGAACACGGTCAGATCCGTACCCTTGGACATGTCCTGGCGCAGCAGCCCGTTGGTGTTCTCGTTGCGCCCGCGCTGCCAAGGGCTATGCGGATCAACGAAGTAGACCTTGATACCGGCGGTCTCGCAGAGCTGCTCATGCCTGGTCATCTCCCGTCCCTGATCATAGGTCATAGAAAGACGGCGCTGGGCGTCGATGCGGTTCAGGATCATGCCGAACGAAGTGACGGCGGCGTCGGCGTGGCGTTCTCCATCTTGCCCAGAGTAACGAACAGCGAGGTGCGCTCGACCAGCGTCGCGACCGAAGACGCATTACGCGCGCCCTTGATCAGGTCGCCTTCCCAGTGCCCCGGCACGATCCGCTCGTCGATCTCAGCCGGACAATCGTGGATTGCTGCCCCGGCGGTATTCGCCCCGCGCCCGGGGCCGCCGGCGGTTGCGGGCCTGTCGCAGACAGGCGCTCAGTTCCGCTCGCAAACTGGCCGCGCGGCAGGGCGAGCGGCGCGGTGTAGACCGTTTCGTGACTGGCCAGCAGGGTCGGCTCATCGGGGTTCATGTTTCGTAGTATGCCCGCGATCTGTTCGGGAAAGTACCGCGCTCACGCAGCAACTGCTCGACCGTCGCCCACAGCGGTCCCTGCGGATCCCAGTCGGACGGGATTGTTGCGCCGCGCCTGCCAGGCAACTGGCAGCGCTGCTGGGCGAGTGGTGCACGATAGCCGCCAGCGAGCAACGGACGGCCCGGTCCCTTCTTCGCAGCTGATCGAACTCAGCGCGCGATGCAAGCTACGGGCAATTGCCCGTAGCTTGCATCCCTGCTCAAGGCTCAGCTGGATCATCGTGCGCTCTTCACAACTCAGGTGTTTGTAGGTCCACATCGCAACACAATGCCTCTCGGTAGGTGTTGCACTTCAGAGCCTCTATTGAATTTCGAGTGGGTAGTAAATTGCCCCAGCTGCATCGCGACTGGACGCCGTGCTCACCACTGCCGCCCTGGACGAGACATCGCGCAGCGCATGGCACCGCGAGAACGGCGCGTATCCGCAGGAGCTTGCTGCCTCTGGCGGGACGCGGCCAACCAGGCGTTGGCTGACCCGCAGGACGTGCGTGGCATGACTGAGTAAACGAAGGCGGGTCGCCGCCGGATCAAAGAACTTGAGCGCAAAGTTCGGCGCAAGGACCGTGCGCTGGCCGAAACGACCGCCTTTTTGGTGCTGTCAAAAAACTCGAGATGATCTTCCACAAGGGAAAGGACGAATGATCGGTCTCGGGAATCGTCAGATAACTGCCCGAAACATCGAAGCGGCTCATCAGGCCGGTGTACGGTTGCGCTTGGCTTGCAAGACTTTTTGCCGGCATTGACGGGCGCACCCTGCAACGCTGGAAGGCTCAGGATGGGCTGCAAACCGGCGACCGCAGGCGGTTCCATAAGCAGAGCGCATGCGCTGACCGAACCGGAGCGTCAGACCGTGCTCGCAGTCGCCAACGAACCGCGCTTCGCAGATATGCCGCCTGCGCGGATCGTGCCGGCGCTGGCCGACGAAAGCCTCTATCTGGCGAGCGAATCAACCTTCTGTCGGTTACTGCGGGCGCAAGGTCAGAACGCTCATCGCGGTCGGGCCAAA
>JAYFSB010000253.1:0-3948 GCA_040946865.1 Burkholderia sp. | reverse complement strand
GGCAAGGTCGGCCAGATTGAACCCGTGCTGAATGAAATGAATCCGCAGCATGCGCGCCAGGCCAATCGGCGGGCGTCTGTTGCCCCGTTTCGGGTAGTACGGCTTGATCAGCGCACACAATGCCGCCCACGGCACGATCCGTTCCAGCGCGTCCAGCAACTCATCGCGCCGCGTACGTTTGCGCTTCGTCTCGAAGCCTGCACCTTTGTCAGCCGCCACCGCCTTCTCAAAATTCTGTCTGCCCGCCGTACACCACTTTTGACAATCACTTCTAAACAACCGGATCCAGTACAATGTGTCTTCGCATGGAAGACCGTTCGCGTAAGCTAGGCTTGCGCAGCCACCCCAGTTGGGTTCATCCCCACAACGCCGTCAGCACAATCTCGTCCAGCGGGTAACGGCACCGCGGATCCCGCAACTCGACGAACGTATCTATGATCGAAGGCATCTCTCGTTTCACCAAACATCGAGAGTCAACCCCAGCACGCCGATGTTTACAACCACTAACTTTCGCCCGCTCACCCTTGCCACACGGACCTCTTCATACGGACGCCCTAGCTGGGGCCGAGCCGGGATAGGTAGTCGGTGCCGGACCTTGCTATGATCACGGAATACGCCTATTTCGAACTACGCTGGCGACCGCCCGCCACTGGACAACACGACGATGCCTGCTCACACCGACGCACCCGCTCGCCATTTCCCGCATACGCAGGAGCAACTGAAAGAAATCGCCTCGGACACCCTCCGGCATGCGAAGGCGCTCGGCGCGTCCGACGCAGCGACCGAAATCTCGGAAGGCGACTGCCTGTCGGTGTCGGTGCGGCGTGGCGAAGTCGAGACCATCGAGCACAATCGCGACAAGCTTGTCAGCGTCACGGTGTTCATCGGCAAGAAGCGCGGTAATGCGAGTACCTCGGACTTCTCCTCGGCTGCGCTGAAGGATACCGTGGCGGCCGCCTACAACATCGCGCGCTTCACAGCCGAGGACGAAGCGGCGAGCTTGGCCGAGGCCGAGCTGCTTGAGACCGAGCCGCGCGACCTCGATCTTTACCATCCCTGGACGCTGTCGGCCGACAAGGCCATTGAGATCGCGCGCCGTTCGGAAGACGCCGCCTTCGCGGTCAGCCCGCAGATCCGCAATTCCGAGGGCGCGAACGTATCGGCCCAGCATGCGCAGCTTGTGCTGGCCACTTCGCGCGGTTTCCTCGCCGGTTATCCCTATTCGCGCCACTACTTGGCCTACTCGCCGATCGCCGGCAGCGGTCGCCACATGCAGCGCGACGATTGGTACAGCTCCAAGCGCAACGCGGATGACCTCGCCTCGCCAGAGGCGGTCGGCCGTTACGCCGCCGAACGCGCGCTGGCCCGCATGGGCGCGCGCCGGTTCGATACGCGAAAGGTGCCGGTGTTGTTCGAGGCGCCGCTCGCGGCCGGCCTGCTCGGTGTCTTCGTGCAGGCAACCAGCGGCGGCGTGCTGTACCGCAAGACCAGCTTCCTGGTCGATTGTCTCGGCAAGCCGGTGTTCGCCCCGCATGTGCAGGTGGTCGAGGATCCGTACGTGCCGCGCGCGATGGGCAGCGTGCCGTTCGACAAAGAAGGCGTGCGCACGCACGCGCGTAGCGTGGTCAAGGATGGCGTGGTGGAGGGCTACTTCCTGTCGACCTATTCAGCCCGCAAGCTCGGCACGCAGACCACCGGCAATGCCGGCGGCTCGCACAACCTCGCGCTGCGCAGCAAGGACACGCGCGCCGGTGACGATTTCGACGCGATGCTCAAGAAGCTCGGCACCGGCCTGCTGCTGACCCGGCTGATGGGGAAGGGCGTGAACTACGTGACGGGCGACTACTCGCGCGGCGCGGCTGGCTTCTGGGTCGAGAACGGTGTGATTCAGTACCCGGTGGAGGAAATCACGGTGGCGAGCACGCTGCAGGAGATGTTCCGCCACATCGTCGCGATCGGTGCCGATACCATCGTGCGCGACACCAAGGAAATCGGTTCGGTGCTGATCGAGCAGATGACGATCGCGGGGCAGTGAGCCCGCGGCGAGCAAGAGGGCCTGCCCGCCTTGAACGACAACGGTGCCGCTCAATGCGGTGCCGTTTTTTGTGGCTGGCTGCCGCGGCCTCAGGACGGGGCCAGGCGCGTGTAGCTGACGAAGGCGTAGTCGAAGTCGTTCGGCGCGCCCGCGCGATGCGTCTCGCGCGAGACTTCGCGCCAGCGGGCCGGATTCGGTGCCGGGAATGTGGTGTCGCCCTCGAAATCGGCATCGATCTCGGTGACGATCAGCTTGTCGGCCTGGCCGAGCCCCTCGGCATAGAGCTGGGTGCCGCCGATCAGGAAGGCCTCGGCCGCGCTGTCGCGCGCGGCCACAGCCAGCGCCTCGGCCAGCGAGCCGACCATGTCGCAGCCTTCGAAACGGCGCGCGGCATCGTGCGTAACGACGATATTGCGGCGCCCCGGCAGGGAGCGGCCGATCGATTCGTGGGTCTTGCGGCCCATCACGATCGGCGCACCCATCGTGGTGCGCTTGAAGAAGGCCAGGTCCTCGGGGAGCTTCCAAGGGAGCTGGTTGTCACTGCCGATTACGCCATTGCGGGCGCGCGCGACGATCAGGGTCAGGGTGGTCATGACGATATCCGGAGCAGGCTGAAAGCGAGCGATTTTACCGGATCGTCTGCCGCGGCAAGGCCCGCCGTGGCCCGTTCGATCTTCAGCGGCCGTCGGTCCCCGCTCAGTGGCGGGGCGGCTCCTTTGGGCCACCGTCTTCTCCGTCGTCTTCGCGACGCGCATCGCGGCTTCCCGCGCCGGGCACCGCTACGGCGCTGGCCGCCTGATCGGCGCTCTCGCGCACGTCGTTGATTGTGACGGCCTGCTGCGAGGTGTAGTCGCCGAGATCGAAATCCATCGCCGACAGCAGCCGCCCATCGGCCATCACGATCGCGCGCCGCACCCGGTTGATCAGTTCGCCAGTTCGCGCGCGCCGAGCGCTCTCGGGGATCGCCACCGCGGTCAGCTCCTTGCCGGTGCCCGATTCGCCCGAGATGAATACGGGTGCGTCGGTTGAGGCGACCTTGCGAATGGTGCGGAACAGCAGCTGCATGGCCTCGCAGCTGCCACCATCTCCTATCGTCGCCGCCCGCCGCGGCCGGCGGCGGCTCCTGACGCGCCGAGTGTGATCATGCCATTAGGCATGGCCGACCAGGTAGTCGAGCGTGGCATGCGGCACCGGGTACCTGATGAAATCGAAGCAGTACTGATGGATCAGCTGCCTGACGGCCGGCTCGCCCAGACGTGCCTCGCCAGTCTCAGGGCGATCCAGCCGATCCGCGGCTGGCGCAGCGCGAAGGCGTCGAGATCGACCAATGCTGGCGCTGGTGGCGTTCTGCCCCGGGTGCCGGACGGTGTCCTGCGCGGAACGGCAGACCTGGATCTGCCAGTCGCACGCTCAGGTGGGCAACCAGCGCGGCATCGGGCGTGCGCGACAGATAGACGAGCGGACGCATCACGAACTCCGCGGGAACGGTCGGCGGCGGCAGCGTGACGAACGGGCCAGCCGACAGCGAGGTGTCAGAGTCGAGCATCATCGGTCCCGGCGGGAAAGGAGCGCATGCGGCCTTGCCCGCGCTGCCTGCATGGCGGGCTGTCGCGACGAGGCGGCGCGCGACGCCGTTGTGCTGCAGGTTGCCCGCGCCGCCGGC
Organism: Burkholderia sp.; assembly: GCA_040946865.1. Lineage (GTDB taxonomy): Bacteria > Pseudomonadota > Gammaproteobacteria > Burkholderiales > Burkholderiaceae > Burkholderia. The sequence goes on along the minus strand of JAYFSB010000253.1, from coordinate 250 downwards.
GATGTTCACGCCGATGTTGCCGGTGAGGGTGTTGGCACCGAGCATCGCGACCGTGCTGGCCTGGGCCACGTTGGCGGTGGTCATCGAGCCGGCCAGACTGTTGTTCTACACGTTGCCGACGCCGACCATCACATTGCCCAGCCCACATTGCCCGAGCGAGCCGTCGCCGAGCGGTAAGGCAATGCTGATCAAGTTCACCGTCCCCGTGGTCCAGCCGTTATAGATAGGTGGATATGACCCGAGCAAGGCA
>JAYFSB010000252.1:0-3965 GCA_040946865.1 Burkholderia sp. | reverse complement strand
TTTGCCTTGCTCGGGTCATATCCACCGATCTATAACGGCTGAACCACGGGGACGGTGAACTTGATCAGCATTGCCTTCACTCAGGCTACGATGGCGCGTAGCAATTCGGTTTCGACCTGGATCTGCAGGTGGTTGTCGGACAGGCTGGTGCCATCGAGCAGGAACACGTTCTCGACGCGCTCGCCGAGCGTATTGATCCGCGCCGCATGGACGCCGACCCGGTGCTCGGTCAGCACACGTGCGATCGAATAGAGAAGGCCCGGCCGGTCGTTGGCAGACACGGACAGGATGTAGTACTGACCACGCTCGTCGGCGCACAAGTCGACACGGGGCGTGATCGGGAAGGTGCGCGACAGGCGCGACAGGCGGCCCTTCGATGGTTCGGGCAACGGCGCCGGGCTGGACAGCCGGTCGGCGAGCTGCTGTTCGACGAGGTTCGCGATATCGCGGTACTGTACGTCGCACTCGGTCCGCGTGACGATGAAGTTGTCGAGCGCGTAGCCGTGGCGGGTAGTACTGATGCGCGCATCGAGCACCGACAGGCCGTTGCTGTCGAAGTAAGCGCAGATGCCCGCGAACAAGTCCGAGCGGACCTTGACGTAGACCAGCACCTGCAGCGCGTCGCCGATCGGCGAGGGCCGAGCGCGCACGCGTGCCGTCTCGGCATGCACGTGCCGGTACAGCACGCGCGTCTGCCAAGCGATGTCGGCCGCATCGTGGCGCAGGAAGTAGCCGACGTCGAGCTGGTCCCACAGCGGCCGGTGCACGTCGTCGGGCACGGTCTTCAGCCGCAGCAGCGCGAGCGCCTCGTCGCGGCGCGTCTGCAGCTCCGAATGCGTGTCTGGCCGCGCGCCGCCGAGCACCGCGCTGGTGGCACGGTACAGGTTCTCCAGCAGCTTGCCCTTCCAGGTGTTCCAGACCTTCGGGCTGGCACCGCGGATGTCAGCCACGGTCAGCAGGTAGAGCGCGGTCAGCCAGCGCTCGTTGCGGACCAGGCCGGCGAAGCGCTTGACCACCTCGAGATCGCTGATGTCCTGCTTCTGCGCGACCTGGCTCATGGTCAGATGATGCTCGACGAGCCAGGCTACCAGCGCGGCATCGTCGCCGGTGATGCCGTGCTCGTGGCAGAAGCATCGCGCGTCAGCCATGCCTAGCTTGGAGTGGTCGCCGCCGCGACCCTTGGCGATGTCGTGGAACAGCGCGGCCACGTAGAGCACCCAGGGCCGCTGGAAGTTCGCGATCAGCTGGCTGCAGAACGGATATTCGTGCGCGTGCTCGGCCACCACGAAGCGGCGGAGATTGCGCAGCACCATCAGAATGTGCTGGTCGACCGTATACACGTGATAGAGGTCGTGCTGCATTTGCCCGACGATGCGGCGGAAGTTGAGCAGGTAGCGGCCCAGCACGCTGGTCTGGTTCAGCAGCCTGAGCGCATGAGTGATGCCTTCGTTCTGCTGCAGGATCTTCATGAAAGTCTCGCGGTTGCGCGGATCGCGGCGCCAGGTGCCGTTCATTACGTCGCGCGAGTTGTAGAGCGCGCGCAGCGTGCGCGCCGACAGGCCCTTCACGCCGCTGGTGGTCTCATAGAGCAGGAAGGCTTCGAGGATCGCATCGGGGTGCTGCTTGAAGACGTCGTCGGAGGTGGTCTCTAGCATGCCCTGCTTCTCGACGAAGCGGCCCGGCGAGAGCACGCGCGTGATGCCGCTGGTGGCCGCGAACAACTGCGCCTCGATATTCTGGATCAGGATCGTGGCGAGCTGGGTGACGGCCTTGGCGGCCCAGTAGTAGCGGCGCATCAACTGCTCGCTGGCGCGCTTGGCCGGGGTCGGCACGTAGCCGAAGCTATCGGCCGCTTGAGTCTGCAGGTCAAACACCAGGATGTCCTGGCGGCGCCCGGTGATCACGTGCAAGCGCGCGCGCAGCGCCTTCAGGAAGGCCTCGTTGCGGCACAGCTCGCGCGCTTCGCGCGCGCTGATCAGCCCGCGCGTGTCGAGCTCCCGCCAGCTGTTGCCGAAACCAGCCGCACGCACGATCCAGAGGATCGTCTGCAGGTCGCGCAGGCCTCCCGGGCTTTCCTTCATATTCGGCTCGAGGCTGTAGGGCGTATCCTGGAACTTCGCGTGGCGCAGGCGCATCTCCAGCACCTTGGCCTGGAAGAAGGCGCGCGGGTCGAGCGCCTCGCGGTAGCGAGCCACCGCGCGCTTGAACAGCGTGAGGCTGCCAGTGATGCGGCGCGCCTCCAGCAGGGAGGTTTGCACCGTGACGTCCTGCGCGGCCTCGGCAAGGCATTCGCCGACCGTGCGCACGCTGCTACCGATTTCGAGCTCGAGGTCCCAGGCCATGCCGATGAAGCGCTCGATGCGCGCGTCGAACTCGCCGCTGTGCACATCGGGCAGCAGCACCAGGATGTCGACGTCCGAATGTGGCGAGAGCTCGCCGCGCCCGAAACCGCCGACGGCGACCAACGCCAGCGAGCCGGGCAGCGCGCAGTCCGTCCAGAGCTGGCGCAGCACTTCGTCGGTGGCCTGCGAGAGCGCGCGCATCAGCGTCTCGACCTGGGCCGCGGCGCGAAAGCGCGCGATCAGCTCGGCCTTGACGGCGAGGAATTCGACCTTGTGCGATGGCGTTTCGGTGGCGGTGAGGGCAGGAACGCTCATAAGTGGCGGGGCGCGGGTGTGACAGGTTGAAACCGGGGGCGGCGGATGCCCGGCCAGTGGGCGCCTGGCATCGATCCTCAGGCGGCCACCGCGTCGAACGCGGTGGCCGAGCCGGCCTGCCGGCCGACACGATCAGTACCTCGTTGCCGGTCGGCGTGACTAGCACAGTGTGTTCCCACTGCGCTGACAGACTGCGGTCGCGTGTCTTCACGGTCCACTGGTCCAGCATAGTGCGGATGTCGCACGTGCCGGCGTTGATCATCGGCTCGATCGTGAAGATCATGCCGGGAACCAGCTCGATGCCGGTGCCGGTGCGGCCGTAATGCACCCACCTGCGGATCCTCGTTGAACACCGTGCCGATGCCGTGCCCGCAGTATATTCGCGTACCACGCTGTAGCTGCGCCCTTTGGCGTGCTTCTGGATGATGTGGCCGATATCGCCCAGGTACGCGCCCAGCCTGATCTGCTCGATGCCGAGCCACATACATTCGTAGGTGATCTAGATCAAGTGTTTGGCGAGGATCGAACCCTCGCCGACCAGGAACATCCGGCTGGTGTCGCCGAAATAGTCGTTCTTGATCACGGTGATGTCGATATTGAGCGCGTCGCCGTTCTTGAGGAACTTGTCGCCGTGGATGCCGTGGCAGATCACGGCGTTGACCGAGGTGTAGACCGCCTTCGGGTATGGCGGGTAGTCGGGCGGCTGGGAGTTCAGCGGTGCCGGCACGGTGCTCTGCACGTTGGTCATATACTCATTCGTGGCAGAGGCGGTTGATCTCGCCAACGGCGTGATGCAGTCGAGCACCTCGCTCGCCAGCCGGCAGGCGACGCGCATCTGCTCGATATCGTGTTCGGTCTTGATCGTGATGGCCATGGGTCTTGCCTGCGAGGAATGCGTGGGATTGTGGGATCATCATACCTTCTGGAGGTGGTCGCAGCCCTTGTTAGGCTTGTTGGGTGCGGGTTTCACGGTGGTGCAGGGGGAGCGCACCACCCGGGACATTAGGGTTTTCCTGAATGGCGGCCAATGGCGGATCCCGCGCGGGATCCGATTGGGCAAAGACATGGCATTGTTGCATAAGTCCGGGCGAGACGTGCTGGCGTTTACGCGCAATAGCGTCCGCTGGTGGCTCTGTTATCAGTTCAATTTCCAGCGTATACTTTTTCGGTTTTTGCCCAGAAAATCTGCAAGGATACACCAGCACACCAGCAAGCCATCGAGTTTCAAAGCTAAGGCAATGCTGAACAAGTGTCTGCATTCGTGATGTCGTCAAGCCTGCGAAGCGAATCGATCATGAACGAAGTTGT
>JAYFSB010000251.1:0-3999 GCA_040946865.1 Burkholderia sp. | reverse complement strand
TCGTTCATGATCGATTCGCTTCGCAGGCTTGACGACATCACGAATGCAGACACTTGATCAGCATTGCCTTAAGCATTCTCGCCGCGTTTCCACTCGATATGACAAGCTTGCCGAGAGCTAACTCGGTGTTTGCATCGCTTGCCTACGCGTTTGAGCCAGTCGTAAATGTGAACTTTGCCTAGAGACGCGATGGCCTGATTTGGCGCATCGAAGCAGCACAACAGGAAGGCAAAACGTTGTCGTCGTATGCGCGGGAGCATGGACTCTCGATGCACGGTCTGTATAAAGTAAAGCGAGGCGGCGGATGTGATCGGCGACCGACGCGGCGCAGAAGAAGGCACGCAAGCCAACGGGAATGGCGCGGGATGCTGTCTTAGCGTTCACCGAAGTAAAAGCGAGTTCGGCGCCAAGCCGTACCGCGCCACGCGCGCTTGTGAGCGCGTCTGCCCAACGTCGTGAGCGTCGAGTTCTTGTGTACGAGTGCCGACGTTGATCTACTGACAGCGATGATGGAGACTCTCATTGAAAAATGAGTGGGTTACGAGGCATGCGGATTGATCTTCTAGAAGTCGAGCTTGCCGGCGATCAGAAGCAGCACGGTACGCATGGTCGTGAGATTGGTGTTATCGTGTATCCTCGGCGCCTTTCACTTAGCGGCCTGGAAGAGTCCGTTGATGGCTTCCAGGAAGCCGTTGGTCTGAGACGCGTCTGGGTCCAGGCGACGATGCTGTCGAAATGACTGCGGATCATGCGAGCGCCGTCCTTCATCGGATTGACCTTCAAGCGCATGACGTTCGTGCATCCCTGCTCGAGCATTTCGCTGACGACGTTGATCTGCTTGCGATCGAGAAGCTCCCGAAGTTGCTCGCGATAGCGCCACGCGCAGGCGGTCCGCTTGGTCGTGACGTTCACGATCAGAGGGCATCAAGATCGGCGCGTTGCGCGGCGGTCAGCCGGTCGCAATCTTTCAGCAGCGACCACCGCAATCCCTTGAGTTCCGGATTGGTTCGCTGCTCGATTCGCCGCATTGGGTTCACGGTTTTCGACGTATGAGCGACGACGTGGAACTTGTCGAAGGTGATGCGAGTATTCGGCAGGTTCGTCTCGACGCTTTTGATGAACGCGGGCGACATGCCAATGCTGACCGACGTGATCTGCTCGGGCTCTCCCCCATGCTCGCGCAGGCTCGCGACGAACGCTTCGATCGTCGCAGTATCCTTGCATTCGATCACGAACACGACTTTGCGTTCGAGCGCATCAGCCACGAGCATCAAGTAGTTGTGTCCGCGCTGGTAGGACGTTTCGTCGACGGCACAGGCGACTGCGGTGAACGACATTTGCTTGGGTGAGCATCAGCACCATGGCCTCGAACAGCAGCGTAAAGCCCTTGAGCTTGTCGGCCCACTTGGGCTCGACGAGCGCCACGCGGTCGTCAGGCAGCTTGAGGCGAGGCGTGCGCACTTCGAGAAAGCAGTCGTACTGGAAGAAGTTCACGTGTCGGCAGCGCTTGACAACGGTGTCGTGCACGGGATGGCCGCCGGCGCATCTCTAGATGCGGGAAGCGACTGCCGGCAACGAAATCGATGTTGACCGTCAACCGCTTCGCAGCCGCGTCGAAATCAATGCCATTCACGAACCACAGATCGCTGATACCCAAAGCCGTCTCGAACAACTTGCTATGCATGATTACCGGCGCTCACGTGCAAATCAGGCAATTTACCACCCACTCGAAATTCAACAGAGGCGGAAATTGTTGCCTTGGGGGATGCCCTTCGGGCGCAACGGGCTTTTATTGCACTTCAACCTTGAAACCGCCCTGTTTGTTTTTCATTCCGTCCGCAGCCATGCACGACAAAATCCTGATCCTCGACTTCGGTTCGCAAGTCACTCAATTAATCGCGCGTCGTGTTCGCGAAGCCCACGTCTACTGTGAAATCCACCCGAACGACGTCACCGACGAATTCGTCCGCTCATTCACGCCGAAGGCCGTGATCCTGTCCGGCAGCCATGCCAGCGCCTATGAGGATCAGCAGCTACGCGCGCCGCAGGCGGTCTGGGATCTCGGCGTGCCGGTGCTCGGCATCTGCTACGGGATGCAGATCATGGCGGTCCAGCTCGGCGGCAAGGTCGAGTGGAGCGACCGCCGCGAATTCGGTTATGCAGAAGTGCGCGTGCATGGCCATACGCGTCTGCTGAACGGCATCGAGGACTTCGCCACGACCGAAGGCCACGGCATGCTGAAGGTCTGGATGAGCCACGGCGACAAGGTCGGTGAGCTACCGCCGAGCTTCAAGCTGATGGCCTCGACACCGAGCTGCCCGCTCGCGGCGATGGCCGACGAGGAGCGCGGTTATTACGCTGTGCAGTTCCACCCGGAAGTCACGCACACCGTGAAGGGCCGCCAGATCCTCGAGCGCTTCGTGCTCGAGATCGCCAACGCGAAGCCGGAATGGGTGATGCGCGATCACATCGAGGAAGCCGTCGCGCTGATCCGCGAGCAGGTGGGTGACGAGGAAGTGATCCTTGGCCTGTCGGGCGGCGTCGATTCGAGCGTGGCCGCGGCGCTGATCCATCGCGCGATCGGGGATCAGCTGACCTGCGTGTTCGTCGATCACGGCCTGCTACGCTTGAACGAAGGCCGGATGGTGCTCGACATGTTCCAGGGAGGCCTGCATGCGAAGGTGGTGCACGTCGATGCGTCGGAGCAGTTTCTTGGCCACCTGGCCGGTGTGACCGATCCTGAGGCGAAGCGCAAGATCATCGGCCGCGAGTTCGTCGAGGTGTTCCAGGCCGAGGCGAAGAAGCTGTCAAACGCGAAATGGCTGGCGCAAGGCACGATCTATCCGGATGTGATCGAATCGGGCGGCGCGAAAACCAAGAAGGCGACGACCATCAAGAGCCATCACAACGTGGGTGGCTTGCCGGAGACGCTAAGGCTGAAGCTACTCGAGCCGCTCCGTGATCTGTTCAAGGATGAGGTGCGCGAGCTTGGCGTGGCGCTGGGGCTGCCGCCGGAGATGGTCTATCGTCATCCGTGCCCGGGCCCGGGCCTGGGCGTGCGGATCCTGGGCGAGGTGAAGCGCGAGTACGCGGATTTGCTGCGTCGCGCGGATGCTATCTTCATCGAGGAACTGCGTTCGACGATCGCCAACGAGCAAGATGTGGCGGCAGGGATCTGCGAGGCTTCGCAGGTGGGCAAGTCCTGGTATGACCTTACGAGCCAGGCGTTCGCGGTGTTCCTGCCGGTGAAGTCGGTGGGGGTGATGGGCGATGGCCGTACCTATGACTATGTGACGGCGCTGCGCGCGGTGCGTACTACCGACTTCATGACGGCGCATTGGGTGCATCTGCCTTATGCTCTGCTGGGGCGGGCCTCAAATCTCATCATCAATGAGGTTCGCGGTATTAATCGCGTAGTGTACGACGTGTCGGGGAAGCCGCCAACGACGATCGAGTGGGAATGATCCAGCGTCCGGTGTAGACCGGCACGATATCTAGCAAGAAATACCATGAATCCCGCGTAATTGCTGGCTTTTTTCATTTTCTGCCTCGCACTGTCTGGCAAATTTCCGCATCGCCAAGCATCCCGTTTTTATGGCATGGTAGATGGTATAATATGACATCGATGCCATGATCGGCACTTGATAATACCATGTTGCTCTAAACTGGATAGACATGGTATTGATATGACATAATGCATTGATATATAAAGTGATATATAAAGTTTATTAGATGAAATGCGATACAAAAAATGAGCATGGTCTTGCTAAGTAAGAAAAAAAATGAGCATGGTCTTGCTAAGAAAAAACTGACCTTGCCATGCTGACCGATACCAAGCTGCATACCCTTAAGGCAATGCTGATCAAGTTCACCGTCCCCGTGGGACAGCCGTTATAGATAGGTGGATATGATCCGAGCAAGACAAACGAGAATGAAACAGCAAACGCTGGCGGTGGCGGCTGACGAAGGTGCAGGCTTCGAGACGAAGCGCAAACGTAC
>JAYFSB010000250.1:0-4008 GCA_040946865.1 Burkholderia sp. | reverse complement strand
GTGGACTTGATCAGCATTGCCTTAAGCATTTTCGCCGCGTCTCCACTCGATATGACAAGCTTGCCGAGAGCTATCTCATGTTCACATCGCTTGCCTGCGCGTTTGGGCCAATCGTAAATATGAACACTGCCTAAACACATTTAGTCAAATGTAAACAGATCCTAACTTTCGCCCGCTCACCCTTGCCACACGGGCCTATTCATGCGGAAGCCCTGGGCGCAGCCCAGGTCGCCTTGCTGCAACGCGGCATTGTCAGTATGCTAATGATCCCCTTACCGTTTCACCCCACCGACCAGGAGCAGCAGCAATGATCGTGTTCGTCACCGGCGCATCCGCGGGATTCGGTACCGCCATCGCCCGAACCTTCGTCAAGGGTGGCCATCGCGTGGTCGCCAGCGCGCGCCGCAAGGACCGGCTCGACGCCCTCGCCGCCCAGCTTGGCGAAGCCCTGTTGCCCGTCGAGCTTGACGTACGCGACCGCGGTGCCATCGCGGCCGCGCTCAAGGGCCTGCCGGCCGATTTCACCGGGATCGACGTGCTGGTAAACAACGCCGGCCTCGCGCTGGGTACCGAGCTGGCCCAGCGGGCCAGCCTCGACGCGTGGCAGATCATGATCGACACCAACTGTTCGGGCCTGGCTACTGTCACGCACACGCTGCTGCCCGACATGATCGAGCGCGGCCGCGGTCATATTTTCAACCTGGGCTCGGTCGCCGGCACCTACCCGTACGCGAGCAGCAACGTCTACGGCGCGACCAAGGCATTCGTCCGACAATTCAGCCTGAACCTGCGCACCGACCTGCTTGGCACGCCACTGCGCGTGACCGACATCGAGCCGGGCCTTTGCGGCGGCACCGAATTTTCTAATGTGCGCTTCCGCGGCGACGACAAGAAGGCGACGAACGTCTACGCCAACGTCGAGCCGCTCACGGCCGAGGATATCGCCGACACGATCTACTGGATCGCCACGCGCCCGGCCCACGTCAATATCAATACCGTTGAAATGATGCCGGTCGCGCAGGCTCCGGCAGGTCTGGCCGTGCACCGCGGCTGAAGGACGCTGCGCGCGCAACATTCGGTTACGAAACGGCGCGAAACGTTTCGGTAGAATGGTTTCGGTAGAATGCGCGCCATGACCGAACCCGAACGTCTGTCCGAAGCTGCGCCCTTGTTCCGCTAACCGATTCGTGTGTACTACGAGGACACCGATGCCGGCGGCATCGCATTACCCGCGGTTCTTCGAGCAGACCCGCACCGAATGGCTGCGGGCCTGCGGCCTCGACCAGCGATGCCTGGCCGCCGAGACCGGCGTTATGTTCGTGGTGCGCAACACGGCGATCGACTACCGGGCACCCGCACGGCTCGACGATCGTCAGCCGAATCGAACGTTTCGAGCGCGCCTCGCTGATCTTCGTGCAGGAAGCCTAGCTCGGTGACCTACTGCTGGTGTCAGGGCGTACCGGCATCGGCTGAGTCGATCGCGAGATGCTGGGGCCCGCTGGCATTTCGCTCTCGGTCCGCGATGCACTGGAACGGGGACCGGTATCCAACCTGTCAACGGCCGAGACCTGCGCACCGTTTAGACAGAGCCGATGAACTTGCGACCCTGATTCGCGACCAACGATGGCACGGCAAGGAGCGACGCGGGCAGCCGATGGCAGGCCCGCCGCCACGCACCGTCGGACGCCGGGACCCGTAGCGCGCCAGCGGCACCGAAGTGGCCCGGCGGCCAAGAAGGCATGACAACCATACACCTATGAACTCTGCACAAGACCTGTCGATCGTTTCTCTCGTCCTCAATGCGAGCGTGCTCGCCCAGGCGGTGATGGGGCTGCTGCTGCTGCTGTCGCTGATGTCCTGGACGTTCATCTTCCGTAAATGGTTCGCGATCCGTCGCGCGCGCAAGCAGACCGAGCGTTTCGAACGCGATTTCTGGTCCAGTGGCGATCTCCAGACGCTCTACCAGAGCGCGGCGAACAATCGCCACACGATCGGCTCGCTGGAACGGATCTTCGAATCGGGCATGCGCGAGTTCCTGAAGGCCAAGGAAAAGCGCATTTCCGATCCCTCGCTGATCCTCGACAGCACTCGCCGCGCGATGCGCGCCTCGTTCCAGCGCGAGATGGACATGCTCGAGGCCAGTCTCGCCTTCCTGGCCTCGGTCGGCTCGGTCAGCCCCTACATCGGCTTATTCGGCACGGTCTGGGGGATCATGAATTCGTTCCGCGGCCTGGCCAACGTGCAGCAGGCCACGCTCGCCAACGTCGCGCCCGGTATCGCCGAGGCACTGGTGGCCACCGCGATCGGCCTGTTCGCCGCGATTCCCGCGGTGGTGGCTTACAACCGCTACGCGCACGACATCGATCGCCTGGCTAGCCGCTTTGAGACCTTTGTCGAGGAGTTCTCGAATATCCTGCAACGCCAGGTCCAATAAGGAGCACGCGATGGCTGGTACTCCCCTTCGTTGCAACATGCGCGACGGCCGCTCGCGCCGCTCGATGGCCGACATCAACGTCGTGCCTTACATCGACGTGATGCTGGTGCTGCTCGTGATCTTCATGGTCACGGCACCGCTCGTCGCCCCCTCGATCGTCAATCTGCCGACCGTCGGCAACGCGGCACCGCAGGACCAAACGCCGCCCGTGGTGGTCAATATCCAGGCCGACGGCCTCATGAGCGTGCACTACAAGAGCGACACCGGTGCCCCGCAGGAAGACACCATAAGTAAGGTCGAGCTTGACGACTTCATCGCCTCGCGCCAGGTTGACCACCCCGACCAACTGGTGGTGATCGCGGCCGACAAGACGGTACAGTACAACAAGGTGATGACCGTCATGTCGGATCTAAAAGCACGCGGCGTGAAGCGCGTGGGCCTCCTCGTCAAATCGCAATGAACCAGCGCAAGATCCGCACCGCCTCACCGCTGCAGCCGCCTCGAGAACGCGGCACGGGACGTGCATTCCTGCTCGCGGCGCTGATGCACGTGCTGCTGGTGGCTCTGCTATACCACGGCGTGCAGTGGCAAAACAGCACGCCAGGCGGCGCGGAAGCCGAACTGTGGACCGAGGTGCCGGATTCTCCGGTGCCGCGCCCGGTGCCGCCGTCGGCACCGGCGCAGGACAATGATGCCGAGATCGCCCTACAGCAGAAGCGCCGCCAGCAGCAGGAAGCGGCCGCGCGCGAGGCTCTGCTAGCCGCCCAGCAGCAGGCCGCGGAGAAGCAGGCCGACAAGTTGCGCCAGCAACAACTCGCCGAACAGAAGAAACTCGCGCATCTGCGCAAGCAGGGACAGGCGCAGGCCGACGCACAGAAGAAGACCGAGGCCGAGAAGGCGACGGCGGCCAAGGCAAAGCTCGACAAGGAGCGCCAGGCGCGCCTCGCGCGGCTGCAGGGTGCCGCAGGCGGCCAAGGCGGCAGCGACGGCCTGGCTAAGAGCGGCACAGGTTCGAGCTCGGGCGGCAATGCCACCTCGCTCGGCTATGCCGACAAGATGAAGCGCCGCGTCAAGCCGTTCATCGTCTGGAACGGTGCCACCGAAGGGCTGGTGACGCGCGTGCAGGTCCGCTGCTCGCCGACGGGCGGCGTGCTCGGCGTCTCTGTGGTGAAGCCGAGCGGCAATCTGGCCTGGGACGAAACCGTGGTCGACGCGGTGCGGGCAGCCTCACCGCTGCCGCCCGATACCAACGGAAGCACGCCGGCGAATATTGCAATTACCTTCCGTGCGGCGGAGTGACGCGAAATAGGCCTAGGGTTTGTAGGGTTTGTTTACATTTGAAAAAATGTGTTTGTATCCTGTCTTTTGCGTAACGAGACAGGATGGTACGAACGTTACTGAGGTAAGCGCCTCGGCATGGCCGTCGTAGACACCCCAGCAAAGATCGACGCCAAAGTGGTGCCCATCCCATCATTTCGAAAATAATGGACACCACTTTGTTAAGGCAATGCTGATCAAGTGTCTGCATTCGTGATGTCGTCAAGCCTGCGAAGCGAATCGATCATGAACGAAGT
>JAYFSB010000249.1:0-4024 GCA_040946865.1 Burkholderia sp. | reverse complement strand
GGGAAGCGACTGCCGGCAACGAAATCGATGTTGACCGTCAATCGCTTCGCAGACGCATCGAAATCGATGCCGTTCACGAACCACGGATCGCTGATACCAGAAGCCGTCTCGAACAACTTGCTATGCATGACTACCGTCGTTCACGTGCAAATCAGGCAATTTACCACCCACTCGAAACTCAACAGAGGCATTCTAACTCCTTGCGGACGGCTTGGTCGGCATGACTTCCGGATATAATCACAAGTTGCCTTTAGCCCCACTGTCGCTGACTCACGCGGCTCATCGATGCCCGTCCAGCCTATGGCTCACTTCTCGTGTTTTCCCGGTGCCGCCGCCCTTTCCGATTTCCGCCAGACTCGCCTGCTCGACACGCTCAAGCAGATCGACGGCGATATCGTCGCAATCCGCGGCCAGTACCTGCACTTCGTCAACTCATCCGAGCCGTTATCGGTCGATGAGGCGGCCCGCATCAACGCGCTGATGCACTACGGCGTGCCGTTCGAGCCGGCCGCCGATAAGGGCGCGACCGAAACCTTCATCGTGCTGCCGCGCCTCAGCACGGTGTCACCGTGGGCCAGCAAGGCGACCGACATCGCCCTGCATTGCGGGCTCGCCTCGGTGCGCCGTATCGAGCGTGGCGTCGAGTTCACGGTCACGCTGCGGGCCAGCCTGGGTGGCAAGAAGGCGCTGTCGCCGCAGGTGCGCGCCGCGGTGGCCGCCGCCCTGCACGACCGTATGACGGAAAGCGTGGTGGCCGCGCGCGAGGACGCGCATCACCTGTTCGACGGACTGCCGACCAAGCCGCTGAGTCTCGTCGACGTGCTGGGCCAGGGCCGAGCCGCGCTGGAGACGGCCAACGTCGAGCTGGGCCTCGCGCTGGCCGAGAGCGAGATCGTCTACCTGGTCGACGCCTTCATCAAGCTGGAGCGTAACCCCACCGACGTCGAGCTGATGATGTTCTCGCAGGCCAACAGCGAGCACTGCCGCCACAAGATCTTCAACGCCGACTGGACCATCGACGGTGCCAAGCAAGACATGTCGCTGTTCGCGATGATCCGCAACACCGAGAAGATGAGCCCGCAGGGTACCATCGTCGCCTACTCGGACAATTCCTCGATCATGCTCGGCGCGCAGGCCGAGCGCTGGTTCCCGCGCGGTGCCGGTGCCGACGGCAAGCCTGCCGAGCAATACGGCCGCCACAGCGAGCTGACGCATACGCTGATGAAGGTGGAGACGCACAACCACCCGACCGCGATCTCGCCGTTCGCCGGTGCCGCGACGGGCGCGGGCGGCGAGATCCGCGACGAAGGCGCGACCGGCCGCGGTGCCAGCCCGAAGGCCGGCCTGACCGGCTTCACGGTCTCGAACCTCGACCTGCCGGGCGCGCGCGAAGCCTGGGAAAACGCACGCGACGCGGCCCAGCCGATGACCAAGCGCAATCCGGCCGATGCCAACGCGCCCTATGGCCGCCCGGACCGTATCGCCTCGCCGTTGCAGATCATGATCGACGGCCCGCTCGGCGGTGCCGCCTTCAACAACGAATTCGGCCGCCCGAATCTGGGCGGCTACTTCCGTGTCTACGAGCAGAACGTCGGCGGCACCGTACGCGGCTATCACAAGCCGATCATGATCGCTGGCGGCATCGGTAACGTCTCCGACGCGCACACCCACAAGCATGACCTGCCGGCCGGCACGTTGCTGATCCAGATCGGCGGCCCTGGCATGCGTATCGGCATGGGCGGCGGCGCGGCCAGCTCGATGGCCACCGGCGCGAACACGGCTGAGCTCGACTTCGACTCGGTGCAGCGCGGCAACCCGGAAATCGAGCGGCGCACGCAGGAAGTGATCAACTGCTGCTGGCAGCTCGGCGAGGCCAACCCGATCCTGTCGATCCACGACGTGGGCGCAGGCGGTCTGTCGAATGCCTTCCCCGAACTGGTCGTCGGTGCCGACAAGGGCGCGCGCTTCGAGTTGCGCAAGATTCAGCTCGAGGAAAGCGGGCTGTCGCCGCGCGAGATCTGGTCGAACGAATCGCAAGAGCGTTACGTCCTGGCGATCGCGCCGGCCGACCTGGCTCGCTTCGAGGCGATCTGCGTGCGCGAGCGCTGCCCGTTCGCCGTGATCGGTGTGGCCATCGAGGCGCGCGAGCTGAAGCTGGTCGACGATCTCGCCGAAGGTCAGAACGGCTTTCCGGTCGATATGCCGATGGACGTGCTGCTCGGCAAGCCACCCAAGATGCATCGCGACGTCGCGCGCGTGAGTGTCGAGCGCCTCCCGGTCGACGTGACCGGCGTGTCGCTGGCCGACGCGGCCGTCAGCGTGCTAAAGCACCCGACTGTTGCCAGCAAGTCCTTCCTGATCACGATCAGCGATCGCTCGGTCGGCGGTACCTCGGTGCGCGACCAGATGGTCGGCCCATGGCAGGTGCCGGTGGCCGACTGCGCCGTCACCGCGCTCGATTACGCCGGTTTCGCCGGTGAGGCGATGACCATGGCCGAGCGCACGCCGCTGGCTGTGATCGACGCGCCGGCCTCGGGCCGCATGGCGGTGGGCGAGGCGATCACCAACATCGCTGCCGCGCCGATCACCTCGCTCGACAAGCTCAAGCTGTCGGCTAACTGGATGGCCTCGTGCGGCACCGCCGGCGAGGACGCCGCGCTCTACGACACGGTCAAGGCGATCGGCATGGAGCTGTGCCCAGCGCTGGGCATCGGCATCCCGGTCGGCAAGGATTCGCTGTCGATGAAGACCAAGTGGAACGACAGCGGAGGGCCCAAGGAAGTGATCTCGCCCGTGTCACTGATCATCTCCGCGTTCGCCCCGGTCGAGGACGTGCGCAAGCACCTCACGCCGCAGCTGCGCCGCGTGGCCGACGTCGGCGACAGCGTGCTGATCTTGATCGATCTGGGCCTCGGCAAGAACCGCATGGGGGGTAGCATCCTCGCCCAGGTCACGCAGCAGGTCGGCGACTCGGTGCCAGACGTCGGCGATGTGGAAGACCTCAAGCGCTTCTTCACGGTGATCCAGTCGCTGAACGCGCGTGGCAAGCTGCTTGCCTACCACGACCGCTCAGACGGCGGCCTGTGGGCGACCGTCTGCGAAATGGCCTTCGCGGGCCATGCCGGCGTGTCGATCAACGTCGACATGCTGACGCTCGACCCGAACCACGAATCGGATTACGGCGACGCCAAGGACTTGGTCAAGCAGACCAGCGGCCACCGCGAGGACCGCACGATCCGCGCGCTGTTCAGCGAGGAGCTCGGCGCGGTGGTGCAGGTGCGCGCCGCGGATCGCGACGCCGTGCTGGTCGCGCTGCGCGAACATGACCTGCTGACCTGCTCGCACGTGATCGGCTCGGTCAACGAGCACGACAGCATCGAGGTGTTCCGTGACGCGAAGAAGATCTACGACGCACCGCGCGCCGAACTGCAGCGCGCCTGGACCAACGTGAGCTGGCGCATCGCGCGCCTGCGAGACAACCCGGCCTGTGCCGATGCCGAATACGACGCGCTGCTCGACGCGTCCGATCCAGGCATGCAGCCGATGCTGAGCTTCGACGCCACCGAGGACGTGGCCGCGCCGTTCATCGCCACGGGCGCGCGTCCGCGCGTTGCGATCCTGCGCGAGCAGGGCGTGAACTCGCACCTCGAAACGGCGTATGCCTTCGATCGCGCCGGCTTCGACGCGCACGACGTGCACATGAGCGACCTGCTGGCCGGCCGCGCCAACCTGGCCGACTTCGCCGGCGCTGTGGCCTGCGGCGGCTTCTCGTATGGCGACGTGCTCGGTGCCGGCGAGGGCTGGGCCAAGACGATTCGCTTCAACGATGGCCTGGCCGAAATGTTCTCGACTTTCTTCGCGCGCCTCGATACCTTCGCGCTCGGCATCTGCAACGGCTGCCAGATGCTGTCGAGCCTGGCGTCGATGATCCCGGGTGCCGAATCCTGGCCGAAGTTCACGCGCAACAAGTCCGAGCAGTTCGAGGCGCGTTTCTCGTTTGTCGAGGTGCAGTCCTCGCCGTCGA
>JAYFSB010000248.1:0-4036 GCA_040946865.1 Burkholderia sp. | reverse complement strand
GGCAACGTCCACGACAAGCACGCGATGCCGCAACTGCTGCATGGGCAGGCGCGGCGCGTCTACGGCGACAACACCTACGCGAGTCAGAAGGCACTGATTCATGGCAAGGCACCCAAAGCGCGCGACTTCACGAATCGGCGCATGCGTCGCAACGGCTTAGTCGACGATGTGGCGCGCCGCAAGAACCGCAACAAGTCGAGGATTCATTCGGGCTCACGAAGAATGCGAACCGCGCCTTCGTCGCCCTGGCGCTGGCTAACGTTTATCTGTGCCGCGCACGATTGATGGCACAGGTGCGTCCGTAATGAGCGAGAACCAGGCCTGGGGCCCGCCGATCATCTGAATGGCACCCAGGACGACCGACAACAAACCAGGACAACTTCGTTCATGAGCGATTCGCTTCGCAGGCTTGACGACATCACGAATGCAGACACTTGATCAGCATTGCCTTAATTGCGATTGAAGAACCGTTCAACCAGGTTACCTGTACGGTAGAGCACACGGTTGTAGCGGCGTTTTGTCTGGCGATTCGAACGCGGGGGAATCACGACCTTTGCACGGCTGGCCCGAATCCGTTGCACGAAGTGGTCAGCATCGTAGCCCTTGCCTGCGATAACCGCTTTGGTGCGCAAATGCTCGACCAGTTGCGCCGCGCACAAGATATCGGCGACCTGTCCTTCAGTGACGATTAGTCGCAACGAGCGACCCTTCGAATCCACCGCCACATGCAGTTTGGTGCTCAGTCCGCCTCGGGAACGTCCGAGCGCTTGCGGCCCCCGCTTTTTTAAGACCACGGCCGAATGCTGGTGCGCACGCACGATCATCACATCGATAAGGATGTGCTCGATTTTCGTCTCGCCTGCCAAAGCATTCGCCACCCGCGGCCAGCAGACACCCTGGCTTCGCCAGCGCGAGAAACGGATATACCGTATGCCATCGACCGAATTCCGCGGGAAGATCGCGCCATGGACTATCGGTTCGGGCAATCCACAGCCTCGCTTCGAGGAACCAGCGATTGTTGGATACCCGTTCGGCCACGGTCGTCTATCCTTGGCCGGAAGGATAGCTTGGACTTTGTTCCATATTTCACCACTCAGCAACGTTCGCACCATCCTGTCTCGTTACGCAAAAGACAGGATGTAAACACATTTTTACAAATGTAAATAGAATTTAGCCTTTTTGGCCGGGACTATTTCACGCTTGTACCGATCAAGGGCATCGGCCGCAGTGGTCTTTTCGGATGAAGCGCGTTGAATAAACAACGCCGCGTACCATTTCGTCTTCGGTGCGCCGCGCCAGTCTTTTGCCTCGTGCTTGGTGAGGAAGGTTTTGGCCCGCAGTAGGCCAGCCAACGCGTCGAATGGTTGCTTTCCACGTCCCGGATGGATTTTTTGTCAGTGCTATACCATGGCGCGCCCTTTTTTGAAGTTTGCACCGCGTACTACACCGCAATTACCCCGAAAGGGGCCGGTAAAAAAGAGCTTGCGAGACTGCCCACAAAGTCTTGTATCTTCTATTGGCGGGGCGGAGCGTGAGTAACTAGAACACTTGACCTACGGATTAACAGCCCGGCGCTCTACCGACTGAGCTATCGGAGAATAAATCGGTAATACTTTTGTTCGATGCGGTTTCGCCTGAAACGACAGCATATCGGCATTTTTGGCTCCCCGACCTGGGCTTGAACCAGGGACCTACGGATTAACAGTCCGGCGCTCTACCGACTGAGCTATCGGGGAACAAACAGCATATATATAGGATATTATGGAGCTATGACGAGGGTGTCAAGTCATAGCGCGAATTTTTTGCGGAAACGGGGCGAGCCGGCAGCAACGGCCCGCCAGGTGTGATCAGCGCTCAAGCAGGTGCAGCTTCTCCTGCACGTCCTTCCATTCGTCGGCGTCGCCGGGAGCAGGCTTGGTCTTGGTGATCGACGGCCACAGCTTGGCCAGCTCGGCATTGAGCGGCGTGAATTGCTGCTGGTCGCCGGGAACGTCTTCCTCGGCATAGATCGCATTGGTCGGGCACTCGGCCACGCACACGGCGCAGTCGATGCATTCGTCTGGGTCAATCGCGAGAAAATTTGGACCTTCACGGAAACAATCCACCGGGCACACATCGACGCAATCGGTGTACTTGCACTTGATGCAGCATTCGGTCACAACGTGAGTCATTCAAAACGCTCCTGCTTGGCGATTATCTGTGTGGGGCAAGCTTTGCGCCAAATGTGGCATTGTAACTGATGAGGAAAACCCGCATCCAGCAGTCGGTTTTATATTGTTTCGTGATTAATTTGTGTCGATGGCACAACGTGTCACCGAGGCCTGGGACGGCGAGCATGGGCGGTCCCGCATTCGGGTAATCTGAGGCAAGGAGACGGGGCGGCGCGCCGACGCAGGTAGCCGGCTCGGTCTCGTCCGATCCTGCGATTTTGCTGAAGTTGCCCCCGGCGGCACCGAATCATGCTCATTACTTCGCTGCTCGACACCGATCTGGACAAGTTCATGATGATGTAGGTGGCCTGCGTCACTTCCCGGCCGCCAACGTCGAATACCGGTTCCGCTGCCGAATCCCCGGCGTGGTTCTGGTTCCCTATATCGACGAGATTCGAGACCGATGTGCGCGGCCTGTGCCATCCGAGCTTCACCGAGGTCGCGCTTTGACTACCTACGCCAGATGCGCTTTATCAAGAGCGACTTCGTCGAATTTCTGGCGCTGTTTCACCTCAACGAGAAGTACATCGAGATCCGCAGCCCCTGGCTGAATACGATCCTGTTCGAGATCCCGGCGCTGGCGATCGTCAACGAGATCTATTCCGCAACACGCAGAGCGAGCCCGACTACGGCGAGGGCCGCGAGGGGCTGCACGACAAGATTAAACTGCTCGTCGCGAAGCCTGAGTTCGCCGACTGCAAGATTGCCGACTACGGCATGCGCCGCCACTTCTCGAAGGTCTGGCACGAGAGGAGGTGCCGCTGACGCTGCGCGACGGGCTGGGCGCGCAGTTCGCTGGCACCAGCAACGTCGATTACGCGATGAAGTACGGCATTACGCTGCTCGCCACCATGGCGCACGAGTACCTGCAGGCCTGTCAGGCGCCCGAGCCGCGGCTGCGGAATTCGTAGATCTATGGCCTAGAGATGTGGGCCAGGGAATATCGCGGTGACCTAGGCATCGCGCTGCCCGACGCCTAGGATTTGTTTACATTTGAAAAAATGTGTTTATATCCTGTCGTTTGCGTAACGGGACAGTATGGTACGAACGTTACTGAGCGACGAAGTATGGAACAAAGTCCAAGCTATCCTGCTCGGCAAGGAAGGCGACCGTGGCCGAACGGCATCCAATAATCGCTGGTTCCTCGAAGCGGTGCGGTGGATTGCCCGAACCGGCAGTCCATGGCGCGATCTTCCCGCGGAATTCGGCCGATGGCATACGGTATATATCCGTGTCTCGCGCTGGCGAAGCCAGGGTGCCTGGCCGCGGGTGGCGAATGCTTTGGCAGGCGAGACGGAAATCGAGCACATTCTTATCGATTCGACGATCGTGCGAGCGCACCAGATTCGGCCGGGGCCTTAAAAAAAGCGGGCCACAAGCGCTCGGACCTTCCCGAGGCGGACTGAGCACCACACTGCATGTGGCGGTGGATTCGAAGAGTCGCCCGTTGCGACTGATCGTCACTGAAGGACAGGTCGCTGACATCTCGTGCGCGGTGCAATTGGTCGAGCATCTGCGCACCGAAGCGGTTATCGCAGACAAGGGCTACGATGCTGACCACTTCGTGCAACGAATTCGGGCCACCCGTGCAAAAAGGTCGTGATTCCCCCGCGTTCGAATCGCCAGACAAAACGCCGCTACAACCGTATGCTCTACCGTACACGCAACTTGGTTGAACGGTTCTTCAATTGCATTAAGGCAATGCTGATCAAGTTCACCGTCCCCGTGGTTCAGCCGTTATAGATCGGCGGATATGACCCGAGCAAGGCAAACGAAAATGAAACAGCCAACGCTGGCGGTGGCGACTGACGAAGGTGCAGGCTTCG
>JAYFSB010000247.1:0-4046 GCA_040946865.1 Burkholderia sp. | reverse complement strand
CGACAACAAACCAGGACAACTTCGTTCATGATCGATTCGCTACGCAGGCTTGACGATATCGCGAATGCAGACACTTGTTCAGCATTGCCTTACCTCTGACGCCCTTTGCTCGGCACGATACCGATGCCGCCAGGTGAACGCCAGATTCGCATTCAGACCATGCTCGCGGGCCAGTTTGGCGACTGAAACATCTGGCTCGCATGCGGCGATTGCTATGCGACGCCGGAACTCAGAACTATGGTTCGGGCATCCTTTGCGACTACCCGGCTTCTCTGTGTCTAACAAAGTGGTGTCCATCACCTCGAAAATGATAGACATCACTTTGGCGTCGATCTTTGCTGGCATCTACGACGGCCATGCCGAGTCGCTTACGTGTGCTTTACCGTACACGCAACCTAGTCGAAAGGTTCTTCAATCGCGTTAGGCATTTTCGCCGCGTCTCCACTCGATATGACAAGCTTGCCGAGAGCTATCTCGTGTTTGTATCGCTTGCCTGCGCGTTTGGGCTAGTCGTAAATGTGAACACTGTCTAGAGAGTTCGGCTCGTCGTTAGCCCGTTCGCCTGCACATGACGCGCCAGACACACTGGCTCTGCCGCTTTCAATTTCCTATTCGTCAAGGAGTGGCGAAGTGAATAAAGTAGTCATGTACAGCACCCAGGTCTGTCCTTACTGCATGATGGCCGAGCGCCTGCTCAAGCAACGCGGCGTCGAGCAGATCGAGAAGGTGCTGATCGACAAGGAGCCGACGCGCCGGGCGGAGATGATGGAGCGTACCGGCCGTCGCACGGTTCCGCAGATCTATATCGGCGAGACCCACGTCGGTGGCTACGACGACCTGTCCAAGCTCGACCGTGAAGGCAGCCTGCTGCCGCTTCTGGAAGCGGCCTGATTCCGGATTCCGGCAGAATGACGCACTCTCCCGGGTGCCGGGACTGGGCTGCGTGCCGTGCGGGCACAACAAGACAACCGGGTGGCTGGAGGAAACCGGCCACCGCAACATCAATTTTATGGAGCCAACATGTCCGACGTCGAAAACCAGCCGTTCTTCAACATTCAGTGCATTTACCTGAAGGATCTGTCGCTTGAGCAGCCAAATTCGCCGGCGATCTTTCTCGAACAGGACATGCCGTCGGTTGAAGTGGAAGTCGACGTTAAGGCCGAACGCCTGGCCGAAAGTATTTACGAAGTAGTCGTTTCGGGTACCGTCACGGCCAAGGTCAAGGACAAGGTCGCGTTCCTGATCGAAGCCAAGCAAGCCGGCATCTTCGACATCCGGAACATCCCGGAAGAGCAGCTCGACCCACTGGTCGGCATCGCCTGCCCGACCATCCTGTTCCCGTACCTGCGCTCGAACATCGCCGATGCGATCACGCGCGCCGGCTTCCCGCCGATTCACCTCGCGGAAATCAACTTCCAGGCGCTATACGAGCAACACCTCGCGCAGATCGCCCAGCAGCAGGCTGGTGCCACCAACGGTGTGCCGAGCGGCACCACGCTGAACTGAGCACGCGTCCCACGAACAGGTGCTGGATATGAAAGTCGCTGTTCTCGGTGCCGGCGCATGGGGCACCGCGCTCGCCGCGCATCTGGCCACGCGGCACGATACGCTGCTGTGGGCACGCGATCGCGCGCTCCTCTCCGGGCTCGATGCCCATCATGAAAATACCCGTTATTTGCCTGGCGTGCCGCTGCCCACTGCGCTGCGCTGCGAGTCCGAGCTTACGGCGGCGCTCGCGCATGGCGCGACCGACAACGCCCTGTGCGTGATCGGCGCGCCGGTAGCCGGGCTGCGCGCGATGTACGCGGCGATGTGCGATGCCGACTGCGTGCCGGCGCACCTGGTGTGGGTCTGCAAGGGCTTCGAGCCCGATACCGAGCTAATGCCGCACCAGATGATCGCCGAGACGCTGCCGGGGCATGCCAGCCATGGCGTGCTGTCAGGGCCGAGCTTCGCGCGCGAGGTAGCCCAGGGGCTGCCGGTGGCGCTGACCGTGGCAAGCAGCTCGGCGGCCTGCCGCGATCGCACGCTGCAGGCCTTCCACCACGGCGCGATGCGAATCTATACCGGCGACGACGTGGTCGGCGTCGAAGTGGGCGGGGCGGTCAAGAACGTGCTGGCGATCGCCACCGGCATCGCCGATGGCCTCGGCCTCGGTCTCAATGCGCGCGCTGCGCTGATCACGCGCGGATTGGTCGAGATATCACGGCTGGGCGTGGCGTTCGGTGGCCGCGCCGAAACCTTCACGGGCCTCACCGGGCTCGGCGACCTGATACTCACGACCACCGGCGATCTGTCGCGCAACCGCAAGGTCGGCCAGCAGCTCGCGCAGGGTCTGTCGCTCGAGGAGATCCTCCAGGCGCTCGGCCATGTCGCCGAAGGCGTGTGCTGCGCGCGCGCGGTGCTCGGCCTCGCGCAGGCTCAGGCGATCGACATGCCGATCACCGAGGCTGTCTGCAGCGTGCTGTTCGACGGCGCCGCACCGTGCGATGCCGTGAGCGGGCTGCTGCGCCGCGACGCCAAGGCCGAATGAGGCTGTGACCGCGAGCGGGCGAGGGTATTGCGGGCCTGTCGCCAGCGCTAGCACAAAATTTCTTTTGGATTTTCTGAAAATAAGCTTATCGTCCAGCTTCGCTGCTTAATGTATAATTATATGTAAGCGATCGGTGAATCTGCCCCTTGCGGCATCGCGTCAGATCAGTTAGCGCTTAGGTGCCCGGTTTTCGAACGGACTTACCGAGATTCCACGGCAGCAGTACTTCGTAGTCGTCGACCGTCTGCGCAAGAGGCCGCGCCTTGACATGTCGGCGTTATTCGCCTTCGCCGTCTCGAGCAGCGAGCACAGGTTCAGGCTCGCCTTCGCCCCGGCCACCGTGTCGCTGAACAGCCAGTTCTTTCTGCCGACCACAAATGGCCTGATCGAATTCTCACGGGCGTTGTTGCATATCGGCCAGGTCTCGTTCTCGATGTAGCGACTCAGCTGGTTGCCCAGATGGCCCAGTACCTGCCCCCAGTTTGCCACCAGGCAGCGTCGTCTCCAGATGCTCGTCCAGCAACGCCTTGGTCTTGCCCAGCACCATCCGGCTGATGCGGCCCACGCGCGTCCTTGGGCAGCGCCACTTCAGCTTCCACAAAGTACCGCCTCGCATGCGTCCAGCATGCCGAGGTGGATCAGCTTGTTCTGCTTCGCGATCACATCGTACATGTAACCTCCGTCGCTTATCAGCGCCGAACCCTCCCATATGCCCGCCCATAACGCGTCGCCCTGTTCGATGTGGAGCCCGGGCGCGTAATTGTACAGCCGCACCGGCGGGCCCACCGCGTTCATTTTGCAACCCACACCGCGCTTTTCGACTGAGCCGCGTGACCCAGCTCCTTCAGCACCTGCACGTTCGTTTCGTCGCCCTGTGTGGGCCGCCATCGTGGTGTTGCGCGAGATATCGTCGCCGAAGCGGCACAGCAGCGCCGCTTCCGTGAACAGCCCCTTTGGGATAAATCCACGACGGCACCGGCGCGACTTTCAGGCCATGGTCGCAGATCTCGCACGCATACTGAACCCGCTTGTGCCGGATCACCCGGATTTGCTGCGGGATGATGTCCAGTTGCTCGCTGAGTTCGACGCCTATTTCGAGACCAGCTTCGAGCCATCGACCGGGCAGATGAGCTGGTCCGCCGGTATCTCATATGGCTCTCTTGAAAAACGAGTTGATTACGCGACATGTGGGTTGATCTTCGAGAAAAGTCGAGCTTGCCGGCAATCAGAAATAGCACGGTGTGCATGGTCGTGAAATTGGTGTATCCGCGCGCCTTTCGCTTGGTAGCCTGGAAGAGTCCGTTGATGGCTTCCAGGAAGCCGTTGGTCTGAGACGCGCCGGGATCCAGGTGACGATGCCGTCGACATGACTGCGGATCACGCGTGCGACGTCCTTCATCGGATCGACCTTCGAGCGCATAACGTTTGCGCACTAGTGCTCGAGCATGTCGCTGACGACGTTGATCTGCTTGCGATCGAGAATCTCCCGAAGTTGCTCGCGATAGCGCCACGC
>JAYFSB010000246.1:0-4048 GCA_040946865.1 Burkholderia sp. | reverse complement strand
CGACATCTGCTGGGCGAGCATCAGCACCATTGCCTCGAACAGCGGCGTGAAGCCCTTGAGCTTGCCGGCTCACTTCGAGCTCGACGAGCACTACGCCGCCGTCAGGCAGCTTGATACGAGGCGTGCGCACTTCGAGAAAGCAGTCGTGCTGGAAGATATTCAAGTGCGGGCAGCGCTTGACAACGGTGTCGTGCACGGGATGGCCGCCGGCGACTCTGGATGCGGGAAGCGACTGCTGGCAACTGCATCAATGTTGACCACCGTCAACCGCCTCGCAGTCGCGTCAAAATCGATGCCGCGTACGAACCACGGATTGCTGATACCCAAAGCCGTCTCGAACAACTTGCTATGCATGACTACCGTCGCTCACGTGCAAATCTGGCAATTTACCAGCAATTTACCACACACTCGAAATTCAACAGAGGTAGAATTATTTATTCGTTGATTCCGACACCGGAGGCGAGCGGGCTGCTGCAATGTGGGACGTGCAAACTCAACGGCATCAATCTGCGCGCCTATCTGGAATACGTCCTGACCTACATCGCTAATCACATCATCACCCGCATCGACGAGTTGCTGCCCTGGAACGTCGCGAACAAGCTGAAGTCGGCCGCCATTCCTCCGTCCACTACCTGATTGCCGACTAGATCCAGATAAATCGTGTCCACGATCACTGATCGTGGGTGACTGATCGTGGGTGCGATCTCACGTGATCCACACAAATTCCACGTGCTTATCATCTTGCCTCACGCGCGTGCGAATGGGAACCAGCCTTGTCGAGTCGCTTACAGAAACGCCGAGGCAGGGGATCGTGCGGATTCAATGCCTTGTCATAGACTGCCTTGTCATAGACGATGGTCGCGCCACCCGGCAAGGCGAATCGCAAGCTGATCGCCGGCATCACAGCCACATTGTCGGCCGGCAACAGACAAGCCACAACAATCGCCGCGCCGATACGAAGAGCGTGCATGCCGGGAGAACTGATTCGAAGCATCGAAATGACGAGCTTCATTGACCGGAAAGCACGAATCACTGCGCACGCAACGATCCGCTCCTCCGACCTCACACGCTTAACCGATTCAACGTATAAGCGCGATACGCCGCCACGAATGCATCGAACGAGCCACCATCCTTGCCTTCGAGCTCCGCCTGCTCGGCCAGCGACTGCTCCGCGAGCCGCTTGGCCTGTGCCGCCGCTCCCGCATCGAGCAGCCGCGCACGGAAATGAGCCGCATGCGTCTCACTCTGCCGACGAGCGAAGTCAAGAAACGACTCCCCACGCTCGCGCATCTCGCGCAGCACACGCGCCGAAGGCGTCAACTCCGGATCATCGAGCTTGACGCACTGAGCCGCGACCGCGCGCACATGCACATCATCACCACGAATCTCATCGAGCACACGCGCCGCCGCCTCGATCTTCACGAACACTTCCTCGGCCCAGTCGCGCATCGCTATCGCCGCGCCATCCCGCACCAGCTCCAGCTCCGGCTTGCGCCCTTCCATCGTCACGCGGCCGAAGTTCGTATTGGCCTCGCGATACGCATCGCATTCGAGCTTCACGCTGTCGTCGAGCGCGCACACCAACAGATAGGCATCCATGAAACGCGTCGTGTTGAGCGTGATACCGGTCGGCTCGAACGGATCGATGTCGAGGCATCGCACCTCGATATATTGTACGCCGCGCGAGGCGAGCGCATGCAGCGGCCGCTCGCCCGAGTAGGTGACGCGTTTCGGGCGAATCGTCGAGTAGAACTCGTTCTCGATCTGCAGCACGTTGGTATTGAGCTGGATCCACTCGCCGTCGCAGTGCGTGCCGATCGCCTCGTAGGCCGGATACGGCTCGCTGACCGCCTTCGACAGCGCGTCGAGATAGGCGTCCAGCGAGTTGTAGTCGGCCACCAGCGAGGCCTGCGCCGTGGTGTTCGAATAACCGAGGTCGCTCATGCGCAGGCTGGTCGCGTAAGGCCGGTACAGCGTGGTCGCGTCGAAGCTCTCCAGCGTGCTGTCGCGCCCGCGCAGGAAGGCCTTGTCGAGCGCTGGCGAAGCGCCGAATAGATACATCAGCAACCAGCTGGTACGACGGAAATTGCGGATCTGCGCGAGATAACGTTCGGACTGGTAATCGACCGCGCTAGCTGCTGATTGCGCATGCTCGCGCAGGCGCAGCCAGATTTCTTCGTGCAGCGAGTAGTTGTAGTGGATTCCGGCGATACACTGCATGGTGCGGCCGTAACGATAGGCCAGGCCGCGCCGGTAGATGGTCTTCAGGCGGCCGATGTTCGAGCTGCCGTAATCGGCGATCGGAATCTCATCGTCGGCCGGCAGCTTGCCGGGCATCGACTCGTTCCAGAGCATCTCCTCGCCCAGCGAGGCATAGACCTCTCGATGCAGCTCGTCGAGCCGCTCGAGCGTGAGCGCGACATCGTGCTCGGCCGGCGTGATTAGCTCGATCAGCGCCTCGGAATAATCCGTCGTCAGCGCGGGATGGGTGAGCGCGGAACCCAGCGCGCGCGGATGCGGCGTCATCGCGATCATGCCGCCGCGTGTCACGCGCAGGCTTTCTTTTTCGATGCCGCGCAAGCCGTCAACCAGACGCTCGCGCGACGGCCCGGAGGCCAGCATGTCGAGGCGTTGCTGCAGCAAATCGGTGTGGCTGGAAATCATCTTGTTTGACATGGATGCCATGGGTCTGTTTACATTTGATAATGTGTTTATATCCTGTTTTTTGCGTAACGCGACCGTGGCCGAACGGCATCCAATAATCGCTGGTTCCTCGAAGCGGTGCTGTAGATTGCCCGAACCGACAGTCCATGGCGCGATCTTCCCGCGGAATTCGGCCGATGGCATACGGTATATATCCGTTTCTCGCGCTGGCGAAGTAAGGGTGTCTGGCCGCGGGTGGCGAATGCCTTGGCAGGCGAGACGGAAATCGAGCACATCTTTATCGATTCGACGATCGTGCGAGCGCACCAGCATTCGGCCGGGTTAAAAAAGTGGGCCGCAAGCGCTCGGACGTTCCCGAGGCGGACTGAGCACCAAACTGCATTTGGCGGTAGATTCGAAAGGGCGCTCGTTGCAACTGATCGTCACTGAAGGACAGGTCGCCGACATCTCGTGCGCGGCGCAACTGGTCGAGTATCTGCGCACCTGAGCGGTTATCGCAGACAAGGGCTACGATGCTGACCACTTCGTGCAACGAATTCGGGCCAGCCGTGCAAAGGTCGTGATTCCCCCGCGTTCGAATCGCCAGACAAAACGCCGCTACAACTGTGTGCTCGACCGTACACGCAACCTGGTCGAACGGTTCTTCAATCGCATTAAGGCAATGCTGATCAAGTCCACCGTCCCCGCGGTCCAGCCGTTATAGCTCGGTGAACATGACCCGAGCAAGGCAAACGAGAATGAAACAGCCAACGCTGGCGGTGGCGGCTGACGAGGGTGCAGGCTTCGAGACGAAGCGCAAACGTACGCGGCGCGATGAGTTTCTGGACACGATGGAACGGATCGTGCCGTGAGCGGCATTGTGTGCGCTGATCGAGCCGTACTACCCGAAACGGGGCAACGGACGCCCGCCGATTGGCCTGGGGCACATGCTGCGGATTCATTTCATTCAGCATGGGTTCAATCTGGCCGACCTTGCCTGCGAGGAAGCGCTGTACGACAGCACGAGCCTGTGCCGCTTCGTGGGCATCGACTTGGGCCGTGAAGCGGTGCCGGATACGACAACGATACTCAAATTCCGACGCCTGCTCGAGAAGCACAAGCTCGGCGAGGAAATCTTTACAGGGATGGGCCGAGTGCTGCAGGCTAGCGGTATGAAGCTCAGTCGCGGCACAATCGTCGATGCCACGTTGATCGGGGCATCGGGTTCGACGAAGAATGAACAGAAGGCGCGCGATCCCGAAATGCGTCAGACGAAGAAAAGCGACAATTGGCACTTCGGCATGACACTGTACCTCGGCGTCGATAGTCGAAGCGGCCTGGCTCACAGCGCGGTGGTGACGGCGGCCAACGTCCACGACAAGCACGCGATGCCGCAACTGCTGCA
>JAYFSB010000245.1:0-4053 GCA_040946865.1 Burkholderia sp. | reverse complement strand
CTTCGTTCATGATCGATTCGCTTCGCAGGCTTGACGACATCACGAATGCAGACACTTGATCAGCATTGCCTTAACTCGGAACACGCTCACCAAATCGAATATCGTGCGTGCGCTCGCGAGCATCGGAAGCTGGTCCGGTGCGGCGCTCACCCTGCAGGCGAGCTCCCCGGCTGGGGGGAGCGGCTGGCGTATTACTCGAGGCACCCGATGGGACGATCGCCGGCACCGCCCGCGTAGCTGATGGACGCGGCCGCGCCCTCGCGTTGATCGTTCTGGAGAGGTGACGGTATATGGCTATGGAATACGGTCGTATTCCGTCGGAAGCAACTGGATCCGGCGAAATCCCGGCGCATCGGAACTTGAATTTATTTCAAGACCGCGGTGCCATCCTGGCCAGCACTCAACATTCGCTCCACATACCGCGCGATCATATCGATCTCGAGATTTACCTTCGAGCCGGCTTTCAGATGCCGCAGCGCGGTGACCTGCACCGTATGCTGGATCAGGTTGATCGAGAACTCGCAGCCGTCCGCAAGATCCTTCACGGCATTGACGGTCAGGCTCACGCCGTTGATCGTGATCGAGCCCTTGTAGGCCAGGTACTTGCCCAGATCCTTAGGCACCAGTACGCGCAGCTCGTGCGATTCGCCCACCGGCGCGAAATGCGTGACGGTCCCGAGCCCGTCCACATGGCCCGAGACGATATGCCCGCCCAGTCGGTCATGCGCGCGCAGCGCCTTCTCGAGATTGACCTCGCCTGGCTCGCTCAGGCCGACCGTCTTGTTCAGGCTCTTGTGTGACACGTCGACGGTAAACGTTTCGGCCGTGGTCTCGATCGCCGTCATGCAGGCACCCTGTATCGCGATACTGTCGCCGAGCGCGACATCGCTTAGATCGAGCCCGCCCGCGTGGACCACCAGCCGAATGCCGGCATCGGCATCGGTGCCGAGCGGTGTGATGGATTCAATGCGGCCGACCGCCGCGACGATTCCGGTAAACATCGTGAGATTCCCGTAAGCAAATTCAGTTGGCCGAAGCGGCGGCGAAGCGCGCGAGGATGCGCAGGTCGTCGCCGATTCGGTCGATGGTATGGAATTGCAGCCGCGTGCGCTGCTCCAGCGTGGCCGGGGCGGCGAGATTGAACATGCCGGCTGCGTTGTCGCCAAGGAGAGTCGGCGCGATGTAGATCAGCAACTCGTCGACGCAGCCCTCGCGCAGTAGCGAGCCGTTCAGCTTATACCCGGCCTCGACATGCAGCTCGTTGATGCCGCGCTTGCCGAGCGCCTGCAGCAGAATCGGCAGGTCGACCTTGCCGTTCTGGCCGGCCAGCGGTACCACCTCGACACCGCGGTTGCGCAGCGCGGCGGCACGGCCTTTTCCGGCCGCGTCGAGCTCACCGCTGAAAATCAGGAGCGGCGCCCCACTCAGCAGCTTTGCCGCGAGCGGAATCTCGAGTCGGCTGTCGACAAGCACGCGCAGCGGCTGGCGCGACGTGGCGATGCCGCGCACCGTCAACTGCGGATCGTCCTCGCGCACCGTGCCGATGCAGGTCAGGATCGCGCAGGCGCGTGCGCGCCAGGCATGCCCGTCGGCCCGTGCGGCCTCACCGGTGATCCACTGGCTCTGGCCCTCAGGCAGCGCGGTGCGGCCGTCCAGCGAAACCGCTGACTTCATGCGTACCCAGGGCTGGCCGCGCGTCATGCGCGACACGAAGCCGATGTTCATCTCGCGCGCTTCCTGCGCGAGTAGCCCGCAGCGCACGTCGATGCCGGCGTCGCGTAGCATCGCCAGGCCCTTGCCCGACACCAGCGGGTTCGGGTCCTCCATTGCCGCCACCACTTTGGCCACGCGTGCATCGATCAGGCCCAGCGCGCAGGGTGGCGTGCGGCCGAAGCGGCTGCAGGGCTCCAGCGTCACGTAGACGGTCGCGCCGCGCAGGTCACGGCCGCGCGAGCGCGCGTCCTTCATGGCCTGTACCTCGGCGTGATCCTGGCCGGCCGGCTGGGTATAGCCCTCGCCGATCACCATCTCGTCCTTGACGATCACGCAGCCCACGCGCGGGTTCGGCGAGGTCGTATACATCCCGCGCGACGACAGGTCGAGCGCGCGCTGAATATGCGTGAAATCTGATTCCGAGAACATCCGCGTCTCCCTATCCGGTGTGTCAGGCGGCGGCCAGGGTGCCGAAGGCGCGGCGCGCGGCGGCGAGCGTTTCGTCGATCACTGCATCGTCGTGCACACTCGAGACGAAGCCGGCCTCGTAGGCCGAGGGCGCGAAATAGACGCCCTCGTCGAGCATCAGGTGGAAAAAGCGGTTGAAGCTGGCGATGTCGCTCTTGGTCATTTCGGCGAAGCTGGTCGGCACAGCCTTGGTGAAGTAGAGGCCAAACATCGCGCCGATCGCGTCAGTCGCGAACGGCACGTCGGTGGCGCGCGCCGCGGCAGCGAGGCCGTCGGCTAGGCGTTTGGTCTGTGCCGTGAGCGCCTCGTAGAAGCCGGGTACCTGGATCATCTGCAGCGTCTTGAGGCCGATGGCCACCGCGATCGGGTTGCCCGACAGCGTGCCGGCCTGGTAGACGCCGCCCAGCGGCGCGAGCTGGGCCATGATGTCGCGACGTCCGCCGAACGCAGCCGCCGGCATGCCGCCGCCGATCACCTTGCCCAGACAGGTCAGGTCGGCCTGGATGCCGTAATGCTGCTGCGCGCCGCCGAGCGCGACGCGGAAGCCGCACATCACTTCGTCGAAGATCAGCACGGCACCGTGCTTGATGCAGAGCGCACGCAGCGCCTGTAGGAATTCCGGGGTGCCGCGCACCAGGTTCATGTTGCCAGCCACCGGCTCGACGATCACGGCGGCGATCTCGTCGCCGAACGAGCCGAAGGCTTCCTCCAGCGCCGCTACGTTGTTGTACTCGAGCACCGTGGTGTGCTTGGCGACCTCGGCCGGCACGCCGGCCGAGGTCGGGTTGCCGAAGGTCAGCAGGCCCGAGCCGGCCTTCACCAGCAGGCTGTCGGCGTGGCCGTGGTAGCAGCCCTCAAACTTGACGATGCGGCTGCGGTTGGTGAAGCCGCGCGCCAGGCGCAGCGCGCTCATGGTCGCCTCGGTGCCGCTCGAGACCATCCGCACCTGCTCGATGGTGGGCACCAGCTTGCAGATTTCCTCGGCGATCTCGATCTCGACCTCGGTCGGCGCGCCGAATGAGAAACCCTTGGCCAGCACGCGCTGCACCACCTCGAGCACCTCGGGATGGACGTGGCCGATGATCATCGAGCCCCACGAGCCGATGTAGTCGATATAGCGCTTGTCGTCGGCGTCCCAGAAGTAGGGGCCCTGGGCGCGGGACACGAAGCGCGGCGTGCCGCCGACCGAGCGGAAGGCGCGCACGGGCGAGTTGACACCGCCCGGGATGGTGCGCTGGGCGCGTTCGAAGAGCGTTTGATTGTTCGACATGGATAAGTCCTGCAGACGGGGAGGCGGCAGCCGGGCGGGCGCGGCGGGGGCCGCATCTTCCGCGCCGGATACGGACGAAACGATCGCCAGATGATTGTACCGAAGAGTCGCTGGACCGGTTCTGGACCAGCCGCGGGCGGGGGCCTCAGAGCCTGGGCGGCTTGGGCTTGCCGGTCTGCTCGGCCCAGCGTTTCTCCAGCGCACCCTCGGCAATGGGCTTGATCGAGGTGCCCTAGGTTATGTTTACATTTGAAAAAATGTGTTTATATCCTGTCTTTTGCGTAACGAGACAGGATGGTACGAACGTTACTGAGCGACGAAGTATGGAACAAAGTCCACAAGCTATCCTGCTAGGCAAGGAAGGCAACCGTGGCCGAATGGCATCCAACCATCGCTGGTTCCTCGAAGCGGTGCGGTGAATTGCCAGAACCGGCAGTCCGTGGCGCGATCTTCCCGCGGAATTCGGCCGGGGCCTTAAGGCAATGCTGATCAAGTTCACCGTCCCCGTGGTCCAGCCGTTATAGGTAGGTGGATATGACCCGAGCAAGGCAAACGAAAATGAAACAGCCAACGCTGGCGGTGGCGACTGACGAAGGTGCAGG
>JAYFSB010000244.1:0-4063 GCA_040946865.1 Burkholderia sp. | reverse complement strand
CGTTGGCTGTTTCATTTTCGTTTGCCTTGCTCGGGTCATATCCACCTATCTATAACGGCTGGACCACGGGGACGGCGGACTTGATCAGCATTGCCTTAGCACCATTGCCTCGGGCAGCAGCGTGAAGCCCTGAGCTTTGCCGGCCCACTCGGGCTCGACGGGCACCACGCGGCCGTCAGGCAGCTTGATGCGAGGCGTGCGTACTTCGAGAAAGCAGTCATTCTGGAAGAAATTCAAGTGCCGGTAGCACTTGACAACGGTGTTGTGCACGGAATGGCCGCCGGCGATCTCTGGATACGGGAAGCGACTGCCGGCAACGAAATCGATGCCGTTCACGAACTACGGATCGCTGATACCCAAAGCTGTTTCGAACAACTTGCTATGCATGACTGTCGTCACTCACGTGCAAATCGGGCAATTTGCCATCCACTCGAAATTCAGCAGAGACACAATACCTCTCGATAGGTATTGCACTTCAGATTTGAGGTCGCCCCCACATGATGCCGCGAAGACCCAGGTAGAATAGGTAACATATTCAGAAGGAACATCCAACATGGCTCGCATTACCGTTGAAGACTGCCTGAAACAAATCCCGAATCGCTTCGAACTGGCGCTCACCGCCACCTACCGGGCGCGGCAGCTCGCGCAAGGCCATACGCCGAAGGTCGAAAGCCGCGACAAGCCTACCGTGGTTGCGCTGCGCGAGATCGCGGCGGGCCAGGTTGGCATCGAGATGCTGAAGAAAGTGCCTGCTTAAGGCACACTCGATCCTTCCGCCATATAGTCCGTTCAACCGACGTGCCAACCCAAAGAGGCGAACATGAGTAACACACCATCGTCGGCCTCCGCGGAAGCCGATCCGGCCGAAGGGGCGGACGCCGCTGAAGCGCTGGCGAATTCGCCAGCGCGGCATTACATCAATGCGGTCCTCGAACAATCGTTTCGTCATCTGTTTGGGCCGACCGCCACCCCGGAGCAACCTCGCAAGCACGGCGTCATTTCGATCGCGAAGCTGACCGCCGCGCTTGCCGAATACCTCCCTCCGGAGGAAATCAAGGAGGTGAAGGCGGCGTTCCACTTCAGTGACGAAGCCCACCTCGGGCAATATCGTCAGAGCGGCGAACCCTATATCACTCATCCCGTCGCCGTTGTGGAAATCTGCGCCGGCTGGAAGCTCGATGCGCAGGCCGTGATGGCCGCTCTGCTGCATGACGTGATGGAAGACCAGGGCGTGATGAAGAGCGAGCTGGCCGAACGCTTCGGCCCGAAGGTCGCCGAACTGGTCGACGGGCTCTCCAAGCTCGACAAGATGGAGTTCCGCAGCCGCGAGGAAGCGCAGGCGGAGAATTTCCGCAAGATGCTGCTGGCGATGGCGCGCGACGTGCGCGTGATCCTCGTGAAGCTGGCCGATCGGCTCCACAACATGCGCACGCTCGGCGCGGTGCCGATGGAAAAGCGCCGCCGCGTGGCGCGCGAGACGCTCGACATCTATGCGCCGATCGCACACCGCCTTGGTCTGAACAATACCTATCGCGAGCTGCAGGACATGAGCTTCGCGAACTTCAACCCACATCGCTACGCAACGCTCGAGAAGGCCGTGAAGGCCACTCGCGGCAATCGCCGCGAGGTGATCGGCAAGATACTCGAGTCGGCGCAGCTCGCGGTGGGCGAGGCGAAGCTCGATGCGGAGATCATGGGTCGCGAGAAGACGATCTACAGCATCTACCGCAAGATGCGCGACAAGCAGCTGTCGTTCTCGCAGGTGCTCGATGTCTACGGCTTTCGCGTGGTGGTCGAGCATGCGCTCGAGTGCTATACCTGCATCGGCGCGCTGCATGCGCTCTACAAGCCGGTGCCGGGTAAGTTCAAGGACTACATCGCGATCCCGAAGATGAACGGCTACCAGTCGCTGCACACAACGGTGGTCGGCCCGTTCGGCGCGCCGATTGAGTTCCAGGTCCGCACCCGCAAGATGCACGAGATCGCCGAGGCCGGCGTGGCCGCGCACTGGCTCTACAAGAACGGCGGTACCGATCTCAACGACGTACAGATGCGCGCGCACCAGTGGCTCAAGTCCCTGCTCGACATCCAGAGCGAGGCGGGCGATTCGAGTGAGTTCTTGGAGCACGTCAAGATTGACCTGTTCCCAGACGCGGTCTATGTATTTACGCCGAAGTCGAAGATCATGGCGCTGCCGCGCGGTGCCACCGCGCTCGACTTCGCCTACTCGGTGCACAGCGACCTCGGCAACCAGTGCGTGGCTGTGAAGATCAACAACGAGCTGTTGCCGCTGCGCACCGAACTCAAGAGCGGCGACATCGTCGAGGTGATCACGGCACCGTATTCGAAGCCGAATCCTGTCTGGCTCGACTTTGTGCGCACCGGCAAGGCACGCTCGGCGATCCGCCACTACCTGAAGACGATGCGCCTGAACGAATCGGTTCGGCTCGGCGAGCGCCTGGTCGACCAGAGCCTGAAGGGTTATGGCCTGTCACTGGCCGAGATTGAGCCGGACGTCTGGGACAAGCTGGTGCAATGGACTGGCAACAAGAGCCGCCAGGAGATCTTCGCCGACATTGGCCTGGGCCGCCGCGTGCCGCAGGTGATGGCCAAGCGCATCGAGGTGCTGATGAGTGGACGCGATGCCGACGACGAGCTCGCACGCGGCGATCGCCCAATCTATCATGCGCCGCCGGTGGCAATTACCGGCACCGAGGGCATGTCGGTGCAGCTGTCAGCCTGCTGCCGGCCGATCCCCGGCGACAGCATCATGGGCTATATCGGCATCGGCCTGGGCATGGCGATCCATACCACCGACTGCCGGGTCGCGCAGCGCATCCATCGCCGCGACCCGGGCCGCTGGATCGACGTCGCCTGGGCACCCCAGCCGGGCCGTCTGTTCGACGTGACGGTCAAGGTACTGGTCAAGAACACCAAGGGCATCTTCGCGCGTGTCGCGGCCGATATCACCTCGGCCGATGCGAACATCGTCCATATCGCGATGAACGAGGATCTGTCGCACGAATCGACGGTCCTGCGCTTCGTGATCCAGGTCAGCGACCGCGGCCATCTTGCCAACGTAATGCGGCGCGTACGGACCAATCCCGACGTGATGCGGATCATGCGCGAGCGTTCGAGCGACGACACGGCGCATACGCGCCATGATGGCGGCATGCGGATCGATCGCGAGCGGCAGGATTACTGAGGCGGGCGCGCCGCGGGTAGCACACGGGATGGGAAGGGCGGCACCACACATCAGCGTCGTGCCGCTTTTTCATGGCCTTGGCGCGAGGATGGGTAGGATACGGGAAAGTAGCCTGGAAAATAAAATGGATCTTCCCTAAGGAAGATCCCATCAAAAGATGGCGCGGCTGGCAGGATTTGAACCCACGACCCCTTGGTTCGTAGCCAAGTACTCTATCCAACTGAGCTACAGCCGCACTTAGGCCTAAAAATATAGCAAAGTTTTTGAGGAAAGGGAAGGGGGCCGTCCCAATTTCAGGGCTCCCGCATGAAGAGGTCGGTGTGGCAAGGGTGAGCGGGCAGAAGTTAGTGGTTGTAAGCATCGGCGTGCTGGAGTTGACTCTCGATTTTTGGCGAAACGAGAGATGCCTTCAATCATGGATGCGTTCGTCAAGTTGCGGGATCCGCGGTGCCGTCAGTGCCGTTACCCGCTGGACGAGATTGTACTGACGGCGCTGTGCGCCGTCAGGTGCGAAAGCGGAAGACTGGGAGACGATGGCGCTGTGGTAGCAAACCCAACTGGGGTGGCTGCGCAAGCATCTGGCTTACGCGAACGGAATTCCATGCAAAGACACGTTCAGGCAGATGCGCAGCGGATTGAGCTCGGTTGCCTTCGAGCGCTGCTTCATCGAATGGGCGGGGTGCTTGTGTCCGAGCCTTTTGTGTGGGCCTGCACGTCGCGATGGACGGCAAGACGGTAAGCGGCAACGCGGGCCATAGCAGGCATCCGCTGCATCTGGTCTGAGTTAAGGCAATGCTGATCAAGTTCACCGTCCCCGTGGTTCAGCCGTTATACGTTATAGATCGGTGGATATGACCC
>JAYFSB010000243.1:0-4065 GCA_040946865.1 Burkholderia sp. | reverse complement strand
AGCGTTTGCTGTTTCATTCTCGTTTGCCTTGCTCGGATCATATCTACCGATCTATAACGGCTGGACCACGGGGACGGTGGGCTTGATCAGCATTGCCGTAAATATATTTTGCTCCCTTGAAATTTGAGTGGATTACGCGACATGTGGGTTGATCTTCGAGAAGTCGAGCTTGCCGGCGCTCAGAAACAGCACGGTGCGCATGGTCGTGAGACTGGTGTATCCGCGCGCCTTTCGTTTGGCGGCCTGGACGAGTCCGTTGATGGCTTCCAGGAAGCCGTTGGTCTGAGACGCGTCTGGGTCCAGGCGACGATGCCGTCGACATGACTGTGGATCATGCGGGCGACGTCCTTCATCGGGTCGACCTTCGAGAGCATGACTTTTGTACACCACTGCTCGAGCATTTCGCTGACGACGTTGATCTGCTTGCGATCGAGAATCTCCCGAAGTTGCTCACGATAGCGCCACGCGTGGGCGGTCCGCTTGGTCGTGACGTTCACGATCAGGACATCGAAATCGGCGCATTGCGCGGCGGTCAGCTGGTCGCGATCCCTTGAGTTCCGGATCTGTTCGCTGCTCAATTCGCCGCATTTGTTCCACGGCTTCCGACGCATGAGCGACGACGTGGAACTTGTCGAAGGTGATGCGAGCATTCGGCAGGTTCGCCTCGACGCCTTTGATGAACGCGAGTGACATGTCAATGCTGACCAACGTGATCTGCTTGGGCTCTCCCCCATGCTCGCGTAGGCTCACGACGAACGCTTCGATTTGTCCCAGCATTCTTGCTTTCGGTCACGAACACGACTTTGCGTTCGAGCGCATCAGCCACGAGCGTCAGGTAGTTGTGTTCATACTGGTAGGACGTTTCGTCGACGGTACAGACGACTACGGTGAACGACATCTGCTGGCGAGCATTAGCACCATTGCCTCGAACAGCAGCATGAAGCCCTTGAGCTTGCCGGCCCACTCGGGCTCGAGACGAGCGCCACGCAGCCGTCAGGCAGCTTGATGCGAGGCGTGCGCACTTCGAGAAAGCAGTCGTGCTGGAAGAAGTTCAAGTGCCGATAGCGCTTGACAACGGTGTCGTGCATATGATGGTCGCCAACGATCTTTGGATGCAGAAAGCGACTGCCGGCAACGAAATTGATGTTGACCGTCAACCGCCTCGCAGCCGCGTCGAAATCGATGCCGTTCACGAACCACGGATCGTTGATACCAAAAGCCGTCTCGAATAACCGGCTATGCATGACTACCGTCGCTCAAGTGCAAATCGGGCAATTTACAACCCACTCGAAATTCAAGAGAGCCATTTGTGGGTTCTTATCGCAACACAATACCGAGAATCAACTCCATTGGATGCTCGACGTATCGTGGGGCGAAGCTGCCCAGCAGACACCAACAAAGCTGTAGCCCAAAATCTCGCGTGCGTGCGCAAGTTCACGCTGAACCTGGCGCGCATGGAGCAACAGTGGCAACCGAAGAGAGTCAGCCTGAAAAATATCCGTAACCTCGCCGCGTGGGACATCGATGTGCGTCAGTCCATTCTCCGCCTTGCCTGACAAGGGCCTCCATACGGATGCCCTACCATCCCCGGCAGGCACCGGGCCCGGCACGGTGCCGAATCGCCTTATAATCCAGCGCACTACCCAATTCCATGATCATGTCGTCTACTGCCTTCCCTCCCCTGAGCGCTGCCCAACTGCTGGCCCCGATCGTCGACGATATGGAGCAGGTCAACCTCGTGATTCGGCACAGCCTGTCGTCCGACGTGCTGCTGATCAACCAGATCGCGGAATACATTATCGGCGCGGGCGGTAAGCGGCTGCGGCCGACCCTGCTGCTGCTCGTCGCGGGTGCGCTCGGCGACGGCTCGAGCCATCGCCACACACTGGCCGCCATTGTTGAGTTTATCCACACCGCGACGCTGCTGCACGACGACGTGGTCGACAAATCGGAACTGCGCCGCAGCCGCAAGACCGCCAACGCGCTGTTCGGCAACGCCGCCAGCGTGCTGGTCGGCGACTATCTCTACTCGCGCTCGTTCGAGATGATGGTCGGCGTCGGCAAGATGCGCGTGATGGAGATCCTCTCGGAGGCGACCACCATCATTTCCGAGGGCGAGGTGCTGCAGATGCTCAACATGCATGACGCGGATGTCGATCAATCGCGCTACATGCAGGTGATCCGCTACAAGACGGCCAAGCTGTTCGAGGCCTCGGCGCGGCTGGGTGCCGTGCTGGCCGGCGCGGACGCGAACATCGAGGCGGCCGCCGCCGAATACGGTCGCCGCATCGGCACCGCGTTCCAGATCATGGACGACTGGCTCGATTACGCCGGTACCGCCGAATCGATGGGCAAGAACGCCGGAGACGACCTGCGCGAGGGCAAGCCGACGCTGCCGCTGATCCGCCTGCTCGAGCACGGCACGCCCGAGCAACAGGCGCTGGCGCGCGATGCCATCGAGCAGGGCGGCACCGATCGCTTCGAAACGATCTTCGAGGCGATCACGCGTTCGGGCGCGCTCGATCACACGCTCGAATGTGCGCGTCAGGAAGCCCAAGCCGCGGCCAATGCAATTTTTTCATTTCCCTCTTCCATTTTCAAAAACTCGCTACTAAAATTATGTTATTATTCGATGATACGGAAGTCTTGAAAAAAAAAGATGAAAGTGGAAAAAGTCCAATTCGGGGTGTAGCTTAGCCTGGTAGAGCGCTACGTTCGGGACGTAGAGGCCAGAGGTTCGAATCCTCTCACCCCGACCAAAATTCTTTAGAAAGATCAATAAGTTATCGATCTTTTTCTAAGGCGCTGTTCATGTCAAGTTAGTGTAAATCCTACATCTGGTTGTCCCAAAAATGTCCTGTCAAATTGACAGGACATTTTCTTTTGTACTATCTTTCCTCGCGTAGGCATTTATGGCTACAAGCTTAATGGCCAGGAACGCTGGATT
Source organism: Burkholderia sp. (assembly GCA_040946865.1). Classification (GTDB taxonomy): domain Bacteria; phylum Pseudomonadota; class Gammaproteobacteria; order Burkholderiales; family Burkholderiaceae; genus Burkholderia. Next base: position 1,118 of record JAYFSB010000243.1, on the reverse strand, counting down.
TGCGTTGCGCGCCCTGTACCTCGCGGTGACGCTGGAGCGTCGGGCAAAGTTAGTGTATGGGATAGCCCGATAAGGAGTGCTACGTCTTCGAATCGCGAAAGCGTCGAAAGCAAAGACCGCAATGTACGAAGCGCAAACGCGCATTGCAGCCTTACTCGACTCCGCCAGCCACCCACATGGGGTCCACACCCGTGAGGGCTGTTGACACCTACCCCTCACCGCACTTTAACGCCTCGTGTGAGGTGTCATGTCCGTAACGTTTCCTGCCGAGGGAGACGCGTCGCGGCGCGTCTTGTTCATCGAAAAACTATCCAGGCTGATCGGTAAAGCACCGACCACCATTCGTACTTGTGAGACGAACGCCAAGTACCTCCACCTGATCCACCGCTCTTTCAAGATGCCCCAACACCCGGCGGCTGTGTTGGTGGGCAAGTGATGTTCTTGGGTGGATTGACGCAAGCCGAGAATCACGCTCCCCGCCCCCGCAGCTCGACGCTTGCGCGGCCGGCAGACAAAGGCGCAGCAAGCAAACTTGGCAACACCAAGCCATGGAATCGCGGTCCGGCTGACCAAGGGGGCGATGAAGATCGGTGTGCGGATCGATCCCGAAGCATGGCGCACTGATTTTGAAGCCGAGGAGATCAGTCGGACCATGACGCCCTGTCCCGCCGATCTCGACGGGTGATATGAGCGAGGCGCCGGGCATCATGCTGGTGGCGAGGTCGCAGGCATGTCACCAAACACGGTGAGGCGGCTCAAGGCGCATAGGCCGACGGCATTCATACCGGCGTGCGTAGTGACGATTCGGACGGCCAGTGCCTGCTTGTGGTGATCATCGGCGTGACGCCGGAAGGCGAGAAATAGCGTGCGGCGACGGCGCAATGGGCTTCTGGGTGATGATGGAGGAAGGTTCGTGCAGAAGAAGCATCATCGCTGCTAGTTTCACAAGATGGGTAACGTGCTCAACGCGCTGCCGACGTTGTCCCGGCAGGGGCGCGCGAAGAAGGCGCTGCAAGACATCTGGATAGCGGCCACGCGCGTTGACGCGCTGATCGCACTCAATGACTTCGTCGATAGCGACTCGGTAAAGTACCCGAAGGTGGCGGAAAAACTGATCG
>JAYFSB010000242.1:0-4067 GCA_040946865.1 Burkholderia sp. | reverse complement strand
GGACAACTTCGTTCATGATCGATTCGCTACGCAGGCTTGACGACATCGTGAATGCAGACACTTGATCAGCATTGCCTAAACACTGCTTGGATCCAGATAAATCGTGTCCACGATCGCTGATCGTGGGCGTGATCTCACGTGATCCACACAAATTCCACGTACTCATCATCTTGCCTCACGCGCGTGCGAATGGGGGACCGGCCTTGTCGAGTCGCTTACAATTGTGTTGTGACGTGCAGGCCCGCGAAGCTCGGACACAGGCACCCCCACCCCATTCGATGAAGCGGCGATCGAAGGCAACCGGGCTCAATCCGCTGAACACCCCCGCCTGAACTGTCTTCGTATGGAATTCCGTTCGCGTAAGCCAGAGGCTTGCGCAGCCACCGTTGGGTTCGCCCCCATAGCGCCATCGTCTCCCAGTCTTCCACTCCATACCGGACGGCGCACAGCGCCGTCAGCACAATCTCGTCCAGCGGGTAACGGCACTGATGGCACCGCGGATCCCGCAACTCGACGAACGTATCCATGATCGAAGGCATCTCTCATTTCGCCAAAAATCGAAAGTCAACCCCAGCACACCGATGCTTACAACCACTAACTTCTGCCCGCTCACCCTTACCACACGGACCTCTTTATGCAGAAGCCCTGCGGGACCTCGATCGTCTTGGCGGCGGCCATGGCTCCGGGCAGGAGGCGTGCAGCCGCTGGAAAGCCCCGCTCGGGCCGGGCGCGGAACAGTTCCGCTGCCGGGAGGCGGGCGACGAACCTATAGCGAGTTTCGGCACCTTGCACGCGGGCTCGAGCGAGGCGGCACGTGGGCGGGAATCAAGCGCCCGCTCAGTTCACTTCGCTGACGTCGTGTCTGGCCAGGACCTGCACCGGCTGCGAGGCTTGCTGCGCATGCGTGACGTGTGCCAAGTGCTGCGCCGGATGAGCCGGCTGGACCAGCGGCATTGGCGAAGGCAAGGGCGATGGCAGCGGCGCGCGGCCCGCCGGCGCGTCGAGCACGATCTGCGTGGCCGGCACCTCGGCATGGTTCGACGGCGATTCGATGAACACGCGCGACCAGTCGATCCGCTCGGCCATGTGCAGCTGCTTCATTAGCACCGCATGCATCTGCTCCCAGACGCCCGTCTGCTGCCAGTCGCGCAGGCGGCGCCAGCAGCTCATGCCGGAGCCGTAGCCGAGTTCCTGTGGCAGCTGCCCCCAGGGAATGCCCGATTCGAGCACGAACAGGATCCCGGCCATCACGGAACGGTCGTCCAGCGGCTTGCGGCCCGGGTAACGCGTGCGGCGCGGCTTGGCCGGCGGCAGCAAGGGCTGAATCATGGACCACAGCGTGTCGTCGAGCATCGGTGTCGTATCGGCAGTCATCTCAACCTCGTCTTCGTATGACGGCGACGGCGGGACTGACCGGCGTCGTCGTTTTATTAGCCCTGGATCGGTGTCGGACAGCCGCCGAGATTGACAATCGACTCGACCGAATACCGCTTTCACGAGATCTATTAAAACGATCCGTCATGCCGTTGTCTGTCCTGTAATTCCGGTCCATACGGAAGATCGCCGCACCAGCACCAACGGCGCACGAAGTTGCACCGCAGCAATCCAGATCCATGCTCAAGCCTTCGTAGCAATGTCGAGCTTACCGATGACTCGTTTCGGGCACGTTTCCTGCGCCGCAGCACGGTGCGCATCAAGGTAGTTGTTGCCTTTGTCATGCAACGTGAGCCTGTTTATGAACCCTGATTGCGACCTCGTTGACGGATGGCGGTGCGCTCGGGATTGAGCGCGACGGAACCGGTAGGCGTCCAGTTGCGCGTCTGGCCCGACCAGCGCGCCGGATGTCGCTGTGCCGATACTCGTTGTGGTACCAATGCACGAAGCGCATCGCCCATTGCCTGGCGGCGTCCAGGTCTGCAAAGTCGTGCGCCGGGAACTCGGGACGGTACTTGGCCGTGCGGAACAGAGATTCGACGAACGCGTTGTCGTCGCTGACGCGCGGACGCGAATACGAGGGCTTCACGCCGAGCCAGTGAAGCATCGCCAGTACCGCGTCGTGGCCTTCAGCGTAGAGCCGTTGTCGCCGTGCAGAACGGGGCGCTGCTCGTCAGCGGCAATCCTTTCGGCCCGCTGCCCGCTGAACGACCCGGACGGCATGATCGGCATCGTCGGTGCCGTGCACTTCCCAGTGCGATGATCTTGTGGCTGTAGATATCCATGATCAGGTACAGGTAGAACCACATGCCGGCCATGGTGGCGGGCAAATGCTTCATATCCCAGCACCAGACTTGGCGAACTGCGCTCGCGATGTGCGTGCTCGGCTCGCGGCTGGCTTGGGGCGCTTTGGCCCGACCGCGATGAGCGTTCTGACCTTGCGCCAGCAGTAACCGACAGAAGGTTGATTCGCTCGCCAGATAGAGGCTTTCGTCGGCCAGCGCCGGCACGATCCGCACAGGCGGCATATCTGCGAAGCGCGGTTCGTTGGCGACTGCGCGCGCAGCCTGACGCTCCGGTTCGGCCAGCGCATGCGCTGCTGGCTTGAGATGAACCGCGCCTGCGGCCGACGGTCGCCGGTTTGCAGCCCATCCTGTGGGACTTCCAGCGTTGCAGGATGCGCACGTCAATGCTGGCAGTCTCGCAAGACAGGCGCAACCATACACTAGCCTGATGAGCCGCTTCGATGTTTCGGGCAGTTATCTGGCGATCCTTGAGATTGATCATTCGTCCTCTCGCTTGTGGAAAATCGTCTCGAGTTTTTTGGCTCTTTTGAAAGATGAGTGGGTTACGCGATATGTGGGTTGATCTTCGAGAAGTTGAGCTTGCCGGCGATCAGAAACAGCACGGTGCGCATGGTCGTGAGGTTTGGTGTATCCGCGAACCTTTCGCTTGGCGGCCTGGAAGAGTCCGTTGATGGCTTCCAGGAAACCGTTGGTCTGACGCGTCTGGGTCCAGGCGACGATGCCGTCGACATGACTGCGGATCATGCGGGCGACGTCCTTCATCGGATCGACCCTCGAGCGCATAACTTTCGTGCACCACTGCTCGAGCATTTGTAATGCGATTCGGCATGGCCGTCGTAGACGCCAGCAAAGATCGACGCCAAAGTGGTGTCCATCATTTTCGAAGTGATGGACACCACTTTGTTAGACACAGAAAAGCCGGGTAGTCGCAAAGGACGCCCGAACCATAGTCCTGAATTCCGGCGTCGCATAGCAATTGCCGCGTGCGAGCCCGGTGTTTCAGTCGCCAAACTGGCCGTACCCGCTGGCACGATTGAAGTCCGGATCGGACGAGCGGTGGTCAAGGCCGACGGCATTGCCGACCCCGATATGCTGCGAATCGTATTGCAGAGCCTGCTATCATGATCTCTTTGCCTACCGGTACACGTTCTGGCTTGCGGCGGGCGTCATCGATAGGCGTTTCGGATTCCAGGGACTGGCTGCGAAAGTACAGACAGCGCTCGAAGAAAATCTGCTGGGTAGCCACCTATTCATCTTCCGCGGGTGCCGCGGCGATCTCGTCAAGATGCTGTGGGCCACTGATGACGGGCTCTGGCTACTTGCAAAGCGATGGGAGCGAGGTCGGTTTATCTGGCCACAGGCCGACGGTGTCAAGATCCATCTGACGAGCGCTCAGTTGTCAATGTTGCTCGAGGGCATCGATCGAAGGACAACAAGCCTCGTTTGAGAAAATGATGCAGGAGCTTGCTGCGCGTGATCAGGAGATCGAACGCCTGAAGGCGCTAATCGACAAGCTCAAACGCATACACTTCGGTCGCAAGTCCGAGCAACTCGATCGCCAGATCGAGAACCTCGGTAAGCGACTCGGCAAGGCCGGTCCCCCATTCGCACGCGCTTGAGGCAAGATGATGAGCACGTGGAATTCGTATGGATCACGTGAGATCGCGCCCACGATCAACGATCGTGGACACGTTTTATCTGGATCTAGGCAGTGTTCACATTTACGCCTGGCCTAAACGCGCAGGCAAGTGATGCAAACACGAGATAGCTCTCGGCAAGCTTGTCATATCGAGTGGAGACGCGGCGAACATGCTTAAGGCAATGCTG
>JAYFSB010000241.1:0-4083 GCA_040946865.1 Burkholderia sp. | reverse complement strand
CCCCCCCCCCCCCCCCCCCCCCCCCCCCCCCCCCCCCCCCCCCCCCCCCCCCCCCCCCCCCCCCCCCCCCCCCGGCCCGCTGATCGACGCGGTATTCGGCACCGCGGCCTCGCAGGAGGCCGCGCACGTGCCGTACCGAATCACCGGGCTGCCGCCCTCGCAGGCCAACCCGGTGGCGCGCGTACTGCTCGACTGGTTGGCCCTGCCAGATCGCGAGGTGGGCGCGCCCGAGCTGGTGGAGTGGCTGCGCGTGGACGCGGTGGCGGCGCGCTACGGCATCAACGCGGCCGCGCTCGAGACCGTGCAGATCTGGCTCGCCGCGGCCGGCGCGCGACGCGGGCTGGCGGCCTCGGCGACAGAATCCTTCAGCGGCTCGGTGGACGCTGCCGTCACGGCCGATGCCGCCGTACCAGTGCACCGCCACACCTTCGCCGATGCGTTGGCGCGACTGTTTCTCGGTTATGCGATGCCTGACGGCGCGGCACCGGTCGGTGCCTACCTGCCGGTGGGCGGCCCCGAGGGCGGCGACGCCGAGCTGCTCGGCCGGCTCGCGCGCTTTACCGACGATCTCGACTGGGTCGCCGGCCGCATCGCTGGCGAGAAAACACCCGAGGCCTGGGGCGAGATCTTCGCCGATGCGCTGGCGCGTTTCTTCGATTCGGGCGCGGCCCACGCGGACGCGCTGTCGGGCGTGCGCGACGTGCTCGACGCGCTGGTCGCGCCGATCCGCGAGGGCGCGCGAGACTTGCCGGTACCGGCCGCCGTGATGCGCGCCGGCTTCGCGGCCGCGCTCGACGATCCGGCGCGCGGCGGCGTGCCCTGGGGCGGTGTGACCTTCTCCTCGCTGACCAGTCTGCGCGGTTTGCCGTATCGCATGGTCTGCCTGGTCGGGATGGACGAAGGCGTGTTGCCGCGCCTGGCGCGCGCCGACGAATTCGACTTGATGGCGGTGTTCGCCAAGCTCGGCGACCGCCAGCGCCGCGACGATGAGCGCAACCTGTTCCTCGACCTGCTGCTGGCCGCGCGCGACCGGCTGCTGATTACCTACACGGGCCGTAGCATCCGCGACAACGCCCCCTTGCCGCCGGCCGCTCTGGTCGACGAGCTGCTCGACTACGTGGCCGAGGTCACGGCAGGCCCAGGTGCCGCGCCGGCCGCGATCGAGGCGGCGCGGCGTGCCTTCGTGATCGAGCATCCGTTGCAGCCGTTCTCGGCCGACTACTTTGAGACCGATGGCTGGCTCTATTCCTATGACGTGGAGCGCGCCACGTTGGCCGGCCAGCTCGCGCGTGGTGCGACCGAGGATGCGCCGCCGTTCTTTGCCACGCCGCTGCCGCCCGAGCTCGAGGTGCCGGTGGCGTTCGGTGACTTCGAACGCTTCTGGTGCCACCCGGCCCGCGCGCTGCTGCGCGACCGGCTCGGGGTCGCGCTGTTCGACTCACAGGCCGAGCTGATCGATACTGAACCTTTCGCGCTCGACTACGTGGGCAGCGATGCACTGGCCGCGCGCGTGTTGCCGATGTTCGTCGAAAGCGTCGAGCAAGGCATTGGCGAGAGCGTGGGCGAACTCGCACGCCGCGTCGCCGAGGCGAGCCCTGAGATGCCTGGCGGCGCAACCGGCGTGGTGTGGCGCGAGCAGGCGCTCGGCACGCTCGACCGGCTGGCTGGCAAGGTGCGGCTCGCGCTCGAGGCGGGTGCCGAGCGGCGCGCCTTTGCGCTCAAGGTCGCGCCGACCTGGCCGCAGGGCGAGATGCCCTGGTTCGGCACCGAGGACGCGGCGCTGGCGGCCGACGCGCTACGCGCGCCGTTCTCGCTGCACGGCACGCTGAACCGGCTCACGCCCGCCGGGCAGGTGATCTACCGCTACGCGCGGCCCGGCGCGCGCGATCATCTGTCCGCCTGGCTCGCGCACCTGGTCTATTGCGCGATCGACCCGGGCGGCCCGCGACGCACGCTGTGGTTCGGCAGCGGCGAGGGTTTCGAGTTCGCGCCGGTGGCCGACCCGCTTGCGTATCTCGCGCCACTGGCCGCATTGTTTCGCGCCGGCCGCCGCATGCCGCTGTGTTTTTTCCCGAAGAGCGCCTGGGCGCTGGTCTCGGAGGGCGAGGCCAAGGCGGCCGGCGTCTGGATCAACGAGCGCGTGGTCAGCGAGGCCGACGACGCGGCGCTCGCGATCGTCTGGCGCGGCAGGAATCTCTCGCTCGACGTGCCGTTCCCGGCGCTCGCGCGCCTGGTCTTCACGCCGCTCGCCGAGCACCTGAGGAGCGGCGTATGAGCAGTGGCACCATCACTTCCCTGCAAGCCCCCCAGGAGCTCGACGTATTCGCCTGCACGCTCGACGGGGTGAACCATATCGAGGCCTCGGCTGGCACCGGCAAGACCTGGAACATCTGCGCACTTTATGTGCGCCTCCTGCTCGAACACGACCTGCAGGCCGACCAGATCCTGGTGGTGACCTTCACCAAGGCCGCCACTGCCGAGCTGCACGAGCGGATCCGTGGCCGGCTCGCGCAGCTCGCGCACGCGCTCGAGAGCTGCGACGACGGCGGCGATCCCTTTGTCGAGCGGCTGTTTGAGACCACGCTCGGCGAGGACCGTGATGGCGGCGGGGTCGACACCGAGACCGCCACAAAGCGGATCCGCCGCGCCTTGCGCGGCTTCGACCAGGCGGCGATCCACACCATCCACGCGTTCTGCCAGCGCGCGCTGCAGGAGGTGCCATTCGCGGCCGCCATGCCGTTCGCCTTTGAGGTGGAGGCCGACGACGCGGCGCTGCGCTTCGAGCTGGCGGCCGAGTTTTGGCGCACGCGCGTCGAACCGGTGGCGGCTGCGCATCCCGGCTTCGCGGCCTGGCTGGTCGCGCATCGTGCCGGGCCGGAAGCGCTCGACGCCCAGCTCGCGCGGCGCCTGAAGAAACCGCTGGCCGTGCTGCGCTTCGACGGCCTGCTCGAGGCCGACGCGCCGGAGGCCGACTTCGACGCTGCGCTGCGGGCCAGCCACGCGGCGGCGGCCGCGCTGTGGCAGGTCGAGCGAGTGACGATCGCCAGCGTATTGGAGCTCGCGCAGGCCTCGCTGAACCAGCGCTCGCACAAGCCCGAGGCAGTGGCCGATGCGCTGGCCGCCTGGGTCGCCTATTTCGACGAGGCGGCTGGTGCCAGCGTGCCGACCGCCCTGCCCAAGCCGGCGCTGAAGCTCACGCGCGGGGTGCTCGAGAAGGCCACCAAGAAGGGCGGTGCCACGCCAACGCATCCGTTCTTCGAGGCGGCCGAGGCGCTGGAGGCCGCGCTGGCCACCGCCGAGACCGCGCAGCGCGCGCGCTGGCTGGCGCTGATCGGCGACTGGCTGGCCGAGGCACCGGCACGCCTGAGCGAGAAGAAGCGCACACGCCGCGTAGTCTCGTTCGACGACCTGCTCGCCAACTTGTATCAGGCGCTCGAGGCGCATCCCTGGCTCGCCGACACGCTACGCCACCGCTACCCGGCCGCGCTGATCGACGAGTTTCAGGATACCGACCCGCTGCAGTTCGCGATCTTCGACCGAATCTTCGCGTCGGCCGGGTCGCTGTTCCTTGTCGGTGACCCGAAGCAGGCGATCTATAGCTTCCGCGCGGCCGACCTGCACACCTACCTGGCCGCGCGCGAGCGGGCCGGCGCGCGCTACACGCTGGCGGTGAACCAGCGCTCGACGCCGGCCATCGTCGATGCCTGCAATCGCGTGTTCGGCGCGAATCCGCGCGCCTTCGTGCTGGACGGTCTCGACTACCAGCCGGTGCGCGCGGGCACGCGGCAGCGCGCGTCCTTCGTCGACGGCACCGACCCATGCGCTGGCAGTGGCGATTTCCGGATCTGGATGCTGCCCGACGGTGATGACGCGCTGAGCAAGCGCGACGCGCAATGGCAGGCCGCGCCGGCCTGCGCGGCCGCGATCGCGCGGCTGATAAGCGGCGCGCACGAGGGCGCGGTGCGGCTCGGCGAGGCTTCGCTCACGCCACCCGATATAGCCGTGCTAGTGCAGACGCACCGGCAGGGCAGCATCGTAAATCGCGTGCTGGCCACCTGGGGGTTAGGCAGCGAGATCGGAAGA
>JAYFSB010000240.1:0-4091 GCA_040946865.1 Burkholderia sp. | reverse complement strand
TTGCCTTGCTCGGATCATATCTACCGATCTATAACGGCTGTCCCACGGGGACGGCGGACTTGATCAGCATTGCCTTAAACCTCAAACATCAATATTCTCCGCCCGCAGCGCATTAGATTCGATGAAAGCCCGCCGCGGCTCCACTTCATCCCCCATCAGCGTCGTAAAGATTCCATCCGTCGCAATCGCATCCTCGATCTGCACGCGCAGCAACCGCCGCACATTCGGATCCATCGTCGTCTCCCACAGTTGCTCAGAATTCATCTCCCCCAGCCCCTTATACCGCTGCTTGGAGACATTGCGCTCCGCATCAGCCATCAGCCACTGCATCGCCCCCTTGAAATCCTTCACTGCTTGGCTGCGTTCCCCACGCCTGATGAGCGTCCTTTCCCCGATCAAATCCTTAAACGTATCGGCGGTGCTAACCAGCTGCTTATAGTCAGCCGTCAGCAAAAACTCCTCATCAATCACCGAAACCCGGACATTCCCGTGATGCGGCCGTTCGATCCGAAGTGACCAGTGCTCGCGAATTTCGTCGTAAGTCGGGATCACACATACTTCATTCTTCATCGCGTTGCTTTCCAGCATCGCCACTTGCAGCGCCGCAGCCGACTTCGCAGCTGCTTCCTCACCAGCAAGATCAATCGCTACGCCATCCATCACGGCTTCGAGCGCCGCCGGGTCATACAACCGCCCCAACCGCCCAACCACCGCCCGCGACAGCAAATACGACCGAGCCAGCGCCCCAAGCGCCTCTCCCGAAATCGCATCCGCGCCACTCCCCGGCTGCAGCTCCGAGCCTTGCAGCGCTAGCCGCAGCATATGCGCGTTCAGCTCGCTCTCATCCTTCAGATACCGCTCATCCTTCCCGGCCTTGATCTTGAACAGCGGCGGCTGCGCGATATACACATACCCGCGCTCGATCATCTCCGGCATCTGACGATAGAGGAACGTGAGCAGCAGCGTCCGAATATGCGCACCATCTACATCCGCGTCGGTCATGATGATGATACGGTGATAGCGCAGTTTCTCGAGGTTGTAGTCCTCCTTGCCGATCCCACAACCCAGCGCCGTCACCAGCGTAACGATCTGCTCCGACGACAGCAGCTTGTCATACCGCGCCTTCTCGACATTCAGCACCTTGCCGCGCAGCGGCAAGATCGCCTGGAACTTCCGATCCCGTCCTTGCTTAGCCGAGCCACCTGCCGAATCACCCTCGACGATATAGATCTCACACTTGGCCGGATCCTTCTCCTGGCAGTCCGCCAGCTTGCCCGGCAAGCCAACCCCATCCAATACACCCTTGCGCCGCGTCATCTCACGGGCCTTCCGGGCCGCATCCCGCGCCCGAGCCGCCTCGACAATCTTGCTGCAAATGATCTTAGCGTCATTCGGTGTCTCGAGCAGGAACTCCTCCAGCGCCTTCGCCACCACCTCTTCAACCGGTGCCCGCACTTCCGACGACACCAGCTTGTCCTTCGTCTGTGAGCTGAACTTCGGCTCCGGCACCTTCACCGACAGCACACACGAAAGCCCTTCGCGCATATCGTCGCCCGAGGTCTCTACCTTGGCCTTCTTGGCGATCTCGTTATCGACGATGTACTTGTTAATCACACGCGTCATCGCCGCGCGCAAGCCCGTGAGGTGCGTACCCCCATCCCGCTGCGGAATATTGTTAGTGAAGCACAGCACGTTCTCGTTGTAGCTGTCGTTCCACTGCATCGCCACTTCCACGCTCACGCTATCCTTCTCGCTGATAATGTGGAAAATCGTCGGGTGCAGCACGCTCTTGGTCTTGTTGATGTACTCGACAAAACCCTTCACGCCACCCACGAAGGCGAAATCGTCTTCCTTGCTCGAGCGCTGGTCAGTCAGGCGGATCCGCACTCCGTTATTGAGGAACGACAGTTCGCGAATGCGCTTGGCCAGGATGTCGTAGTGATACTCGACCATGCCGAAGATGGTCGGATCGGCCATGAAATGCACTTCAGTGCCGCGGTTTTCGGTGTCGCCCGTGATCGCCATCGGCGACACTTCCACGCCGTCACACGTCTCCAGCACACGGTCCTGCGCCACGCCGCGATGGAACTCCATGAAGTGCTTCTTGCCGTTGCGCTTCACCACCAGACGCAGCCAGCTCGACAGCGCGTTCACGCAGGACACGCCCACGCCGTGCAGACCGCCCGACACCTTGTAGCTGTTCTGGTCGAACTTGCCGCCGGCGTGCAGCTCGGTCATCACGATTTCCGCGGCGCTGCGCTTGGGCTCGTGCTTGTCGTCCACCTTCACGTCGGTCGGAATGCCACGGCCGTTGTCGGTGATGGAGATCGAGTTGTCAGCGTGGATCGTGACGTGGATGTTGTTGCAGTAACCCGCCAGGGCCTCGTCGATCGAGTTGTCGAGCACTTCAAATACGAGGTGGTGCAGACCAGTTCCATCCGATGTGTCGCCGATATACATCCCGGGACGCTTGCGGACCGCTTCTAGACCCTCGAGGATCTGGATTGACGAGGCACCATAGCTGCTGTTGTCGGGTTGCGAGTTGTGCTGTTCAGTCATGGATGTCTTCCGGTTCTGCTGGCCGCCTAGAGTGCTGCGGCCGAGGGTCCTGCTTGCGGGTAAACGGGGCTCGTCGAACGGTCGTTTCGCAGTGCTGGCTAACCACTTCGGGGTACGAAATGGGAGGAAAAACAGTCGCGAATCAACTGGCCGGGTGTGAGCCCATCTGTGCCATAAAAACGCCAAAGGGGCGTGGTGCCCCTTGGTGTGTCCGGTGTGTCGAATGCCTCAGATGCGCATCGGCATCACCACGTACTTGAATTCGTCGTTCTCGGGAATGGTGATCAGCGCGCTCGAACTGGCGTCGCCCAGGCTCACCTCGATGTTGCCCACCTTCAGGTTCCCGAGCACATCGAGCAGGTAGGTGACGTTGAAGCCGATGTCCACCATGTCACCCTGGTAGGCGATCTCGAGTTCTTCCTGCGCCTCTTCCTGGTCGGCGTTGGTCGACATGATCTTCAGCTGGCCCGGCGCGATGATGCAGCGCACGCCCTTGAACTTGTCCGAGGTCAGGATCGCGGCGCGCTGCAGCGAATGCTGCAGTTCCTCGCGGCCGATCGTGAAAGTGTTCTTATGCGCCTTCGGGATCACGCGCTGGAAGTCGGGAAACTTGCCCTCCACCAGCTTCGACACCAGCTCGACATGGCCAAAGGTGAACTTGGCCTGCGTCTGCGCAATGTCGATCTTGACCGTATCGTCGATGTCCTCGAGCAGGCGTTGCAGCTCGAGAATCGTCTTGCGTGGCACGATCACTTCCTGGCGCGAGAAGGCACCGCCCTTGATCTTCATTGAGGAGTAGGTCAGGCGGTGGCCGTCGGTAGCCACGGCCATCAGCTGGTCGCCATCCACCACCAGCAGCATGCCGTTCAGGTAGTAGCGGATGTCCTGCTGCGCCATCGCGAAGTACACCATGCCGAGCAGCTGGCGGAAGGTCTTCTGCGGCACCGCCAGGCTCGCGCCGAAATCCTTCGATTGCGCGACCGTCGGGAACTCGTCGGCGGCTAGCGTCTGTAGGGCGAAGCGGCTTTTGCCGGATTGCACGGTCAGGCGCTTGTCGGCTAGCGACAGCGTCACTTGTCTGTCAGGCATTGCGCGCAGGATGTCGAGCAGCTTGCGGGCAGACACTGTGGTCGCGACCTGTTCGTCGCCCACGCCGAAATCGGCGAGCGTGGTGATCTGCAGTTCGAGGTCGGTGGACAGGAACGACACGTAGGAACCCGTCTTCGTGATCAGCAGGTTCGCGAGGATCGGCAGCGTATGACGGCGCTCGACGATACCGCTTACAGTTTGCAGCGGCCTGAGGAGTGTGTCTCGTTCGGTCTTGACCAGTTGCATAGAGTTCCTTCGTTGAATTAACGGCCTGCAAGCCACGCAAGCCCGGACGGCGGGCCGCTGTCTACCCGCCGTCCGGGCGATCACAAACCTGTATTGTGCCTCAAAACAGAACCGCCCCTTTTAAGGCAATGCTGATCAAGTGTCTGCATTCGCGATGTCGTCAAGCCTGCGAAGCGAATCGATCATGAACGAAGTTG
>JAYFSB010000239.1:0-4097 GCA_040946865.1 Burkholderia sp. | reverse complement strand
ATGGCACAGGTGCGTCCGTAATAAGCGAGAACCAGGCCTGGGGCCCGCCGACCATCTGAATGGCACCCAGGACGACCGACAACAAACCAGGACAACTTCGTTCATAATCGATTCGCTTCGCAGGCTTGACGACATCGCGAATGCAGACACTTGATCAGCATTGCCTTAATGCGATTGAAGAACCGTTCGACCAGGTTGCGTGTACGGTAGAGCACACGGTTGTAGCGGCATTTTATCTGGCGATTCGAATGCGGGGGAATCACGACCTTTGCACGACTGGCCCGAATTCGTTGCACGAAGTGGTCAGCATCGTAGCCCTTGTCTGCGATAACCGCTCTGGTGCACAGATGCTCGACCCGTTGCGCCGCGTACGAGATGTCGGCGACCTGTCCTTCAGTCACGATCAGTCGCAACGGGCGACCCTTCGAATCCACTGCCAAATGCAGTTTGGCCTTCAATCCGCCTCGGGAACGTCTGAGCGCTTGCGGCCCGCTTTTTTTAAGGCTCCGGCGAATGCTGATGCGCTCGCACGATCGTCGAATCGATAGTCTCTATTGAATTTCGAGTGGGTGGTAAATTGCCCGATTTGCACGTGAGCGACGGTAATCATGCATAGCAAGTTGTTCGAGACGGCTTTGGGTATCAGCGATCCGTGGTTCGTGAACGGCATCGATTTCGTTGCCAGCAGTCGCTTCCCGTATCCAGAGATCGCCGGCGGTCATCCCGTGCACGACACCGTTGTCAAGCGCTGCCGGCACTTGAACTTCTTCCAGCACGACTGCTTTCTCGAAGTGCGCACGTCTCGCATCAAGCTGCCTGACGGCCGCGTGGCGCTCGGCGAGCCCGAGTGGGTCGGCAAGCTCATGGGCTTCACGCTGCTGTTCGAGGCAATGGTGCTGATGCTCGCCCAGTCGATGTCGTTCACCGCAGTCGCCCGTACCGTCGGCGAGTTCTGGCATCAGGTGAACGCCATTTGCAAACGCCATGTCGAACTCGCGTTCGCCGAGATCGACCTGTCCGACATGACAAGCATTGCCGTCAACGGGACGTCCTACCAGCGCGGCCACAACTACCTGATGCTCATGGCTGATGTGCTCGAACGCAAAGTCCACGTCGTCGCTCATGCGTCGAAAACCGTGGACCCAATGCGGCGAATAGAGCAGCGAACCGATTCGAAACTCAAGGGATTGCGATGGCCGCTGCTGAAGGATCGTGACCGGCTGAGGCGCCACGCAACGCGCCGATCTCGATGCCCTGATCGTGAATGTCACGACCAAGCGGACCGCACGCACGTGGCGCTATCGCGAGCAACTTCGGGAGATTCTCGATCGTAAGCAGATCAACGTCGTCAGCGAAATGCTCGAGCAGTGGTGCACGAACGTCATACGCTCGAGGGTCGAGCCGATGAAGGACGTCGCCCGCATGATCCGCAGTCATGTCGACGGCATCGTCGCCTGGACCCAGACGCGTCAGACCAACGGCTTCCTGGAAGCCATCAACGAACTCTTCCAGGCCGCCAAGCAAAAGGCGCCCGGATACACCAACCTCACAACCACGCGCACCGTGCTGTTTCTGATCGCCGGCAAGCTCGACTTCTCGAAGATCAATCCACATATCGCGTAACCTACTCATTTTTCAAGAGAGCCTACTGGAAGAAGTTCAAGTGCCGGTAGCGCTTGACAACGTTGTCGTGCACGGGATAGCCCCGGCGATCCCTGGATGCAGGAAGCGGACTGCTGGCAACGACATCGATGTTGACCGTCAACCGCTTCGCAGCCGCGTCGAAATCGATGTCGTTCACGAACCACGGATCGCCGATACCCAAAGCCGCCTCGAACAACTTGCTATGCAAGACTACCGTCGCTCACGTGCAAATCGGGCAATTTACCACCCATTCGAAATTTAACAGAGGCGCTTCTTTTGTAGACTTTTTCATGGTAGCCGGTTCCGGCTCCCGCCTGGTTAGCTGGTTGTGCTTCTGACACGCAACATTCTCAGCTAAACCTCCACCGCCTTCTCAACATTCCGTCTGCCGGCCGTACATCACTTTCCCGGGCAGCTACATAGTGCGGGAATTCGCACGCAACATCGTCGCGCGGCGCGCCTTCAACGAGACGGACCGCAAGGTCCGCATCGCCAAGACCGACAAGCACAGCTGGCAAGCCGCGCCGGTCGAGGGGCTGCTGACTCTGCGCTACGAGGTCTATGCCTGGGGCTTGTCGGTGCGTGCCGCGCATCTCGACGATACCGACGGTTTCTTTAACGGCACCAGCGTGTTCCTGGCCGTCGAGGAGCAGGAGGCGACACCCTGCGTGGTAGCGATCGGCAAGCCGGAAAGCGAGTCAAGCGAGTCGGTGCGCCGCTGGCGCATGGCGACCGCACTGCGTGAGGCACGCGGCACTACGGTTTCGGCGACTACGAGGCCGATAACTACGACGAACTGATCGACCATCCCGTCACGCTCGACGAATTCGCACTGACGAGCTTCGACGCGCATGGCGTGCCACATGACGTGGTGATCGCGGGTCGTGTCGCCCGACTCGACATGGAGCGTCTGTGCGCCGACCTGAAGCGCGTCTGCGAGGCGCAGATCGCGCTGTTCGAGCCACGCACGAGAAGAAAGCGCCGATGGGTGCGCGCCACGTGTTCATGACGCAGGCCGTCAGCGAGGGTTACGGCGGCCTCGAGCATCGTGCCTCGGCGGCGCTGATCTGCAACCGCACCGACCTGCCGGTGAAGGGCCGCCCGGAAACCAGCGAGGGCTACCGTACCTACCTGGGCCTGTGCAGCCACGAGTATTTCCACACCTGGAACGTGAAGCGAATCAAGCCGGCCGCCTTCGTCCCCTACGACCTGAAGCAGGAGAACTACACCTCGCTACTGTGGCTGTTCGAGGGTTTTACCTCCTACTACGACGACTTGATTCTGGTGCGCAGCGGCCTGATGAGCCGCGAAGAATACCTCTGGCTGCGCTGGGGCGCACGGTCGGCGGCGTGCTGCGTGACACGGGCCGAACCAGGCAGAGCGTGGCGGAAAGCTCGTTCGACGCCTGGGTCAAGTACTACCGCCAGGACGAGAACGCCTCTAATGCGATCGTCAGCTACTATACCAAGGGCTCGCTGGTGGCGCTGGCCTTCGACCTTGCGATTCGCGCCGCGACGCGTCGCTGGACGACCTGATGCGCCTGCTCTGGAGGCGCTACGGCCATGATTTTTATCAAGGCCAGCCGCGAGGCCTGGCCGAGGGCGAGGTGGCCGCGCTGATCGTCGAGGCCACCGGCGTCGATCTGGGCAGGCTGTTTGACGATGCCGTCTCGGGCACGAGCGACCTGCCGCTGACCGAGCTGTTCGAACCATTCGGCGTGACGCTCTCGCCCGAAGCGGGCCCCGGCGAGAAACCCTCGATCGGGCGCGCGCGTGCACGGCGGCGGGGACTGCACGCTGGCGGTGGTGCACGAGGGAGGGGGGCGGC
The DNA here is from genome assembly GCA_040946865.1 of Burkholderia sp. GTDB lineage: Bacteria > Pseudomonadota > Gammaproteobacteria > Burkholderiales > Burkholderiaceae > Burkholderia. Next base: position 626 of record JAYFSB010000239.1, on the reverse strand, counting down.
GGTATCGCGCCGGGCTGTCGGCCAGCGACGTGCTGGTGGCGCTGTGTGGACGGGCCTGCACGTGACGGGCGCGGCAACCTGGAGGGCCTGCTGGCACGCTACCGGCCCGGTGACAGAGTCGAAACCCATGCTTTCCGGCGCGACGAACTGCGCACCACCACGCTCAGGCTCGATGCGCCCGACGTGGTGCGCTACAAGCTGGCGGCGGCCGACCAAACCGGCCGCGCGGCGCTCCTGGCAAAACACCTGGCTGGGGCTATAACACGGCAAGCCGGCGACAGATCGCGGCGGATTGTCCCGCTGTTGCAACGATCCGTCGCTGGCAGCTCGCTTTTTCATGTCGGGAGGGATCCACACCATGGGTCCCACTCGCTTTGCTTCCAGCGCAAACCCAACGGAGCGGACATGACGACCATCCGTAAGCGACTCGGCATAGCCGTCGTAGACACCAGCAAAGATCGACGCCAAAGTGGTGTCCGTCATTTTCAAAGTGATGGACACCACTTTGTTAGACACAGAAAAGCCGGGTAGTCGCATAGCAATCGCCGTGTGCGAGCCCGGTGTTTCAGTCGCCAAACTGGCCCACGAGCATGGTCTGAATGCGAATCTGGCGTTCACCTGGCGGC
>JAYFSB010000238.1:0-4125 GCA_040946865.1 Burkholderia sp. | reverse complement strand
AAGGCACTGATCGACAAGCTCAAACGCATGCACTTCGGTCGCAAGTCCGAGCAACTCGATCGCCAGATCGAGAACCTTGAAACCCGGCTCGAGGAGCTGACGGCCGGGCGCGGCACTGTCGATGTGCTGCAGTGCATGCGAAGACGGGCAAGTACAAGGCCGCGAGCAGCAAGAAACTCGTCCCGCGGGCACCACTGCCGCCACATCTGCTACGCGAAAAGATCGTGCTCGAACCGGATCCGGTTTGCCCGAGCTGCGGCCATATCGAACAGCTACCGATGCCAGGCCTGCCGATCGAGCGCAGCATTGCCCATCCCAGCGCGCTCGCCGATATCGTCGTGTCGAAGTTCGCGGATCATCAACCGCTGTATCGGCAAGCGGAGATCGCTGCGTGCCAGCATGGGCCGCTTGGGTCGGCCAGATCGCCGGGTCTTTGCAGACCGCTGATCGAAGCGATCCAGCGCTACACGTTGCGTCCTGACAAATTGCACACCGACAACATGCGGGTCGCTGCTCGGGCTCGACTGAACCGGCGGCGGTATGTTCGACTTCTCGTTGGACCGCAAAGGCGTCCACCCTCAAACCGCGGCTCGCGGCATTCCACGGCATTCTGTAGGCGGATGCCTACGCCGGCTTCGATCAACTGTACGCGAGTGGCGATGTCCATAAGGCAGCGTGCTGGGATCATGCCCGGCGCAAGGACTACGACATCCACGCGAGCACGCCGAGCTCGGGCGCAAGAATTATCTATTCGTTGGCTCCGCCACCGGAGGCGAGCGGGCTGCTGCAATGTACAGCCTGATCGGGACGTGCAAGCTCAACGGCATCAATCCGCGCGCCTATCTGGAATACGTCCTGACTCACATCGCTGATTACCTCATCACCCGCATGGACGAGCTGCTGCCCTGGAATGTCGCGGGCAAGCCGAAGTCGGCCGCCATTCCTCCGTCCACTACCTGATTACCGATTAGATCCAGATAAATCGTGTCCACGATCTCACCGTGATCCACACGAATTCCACGTTCTCATTATCTTGCCTCACACGCGTGCGAATGGGGAACCGGCCTTGCCGAGTCGCTTATAATCAAACCGGAGATCGCGAAATTGGCCGTACCCGTTGGCACGATTGAAGTCCGGATCGGACGAGCGGTGGTCAAGGTCGGCGGCGTTGTTGACCCCGATATGCTGCAAACCGTATTGGGGAACCTGCGATCAGGATCTCTTTGCCTACCGATACACGTATCTGGCTTGCGGCGGGCGCCACCGATATGCGCTTCGGATTCCAGGGACTGGTCGCGAAAGTACAGACGGCGCTCGAAGAAAATCCGGCCTCTGTTAAATTTCGAGTGAGTGGTAAATTTTGTCCGATTTGCACGTTAGCGACGGTAATCATGCATAGCAAGTTGTTAGAGACGGCTTTGGGTATCAGCGATCCGTGGTTCGTGAACGGCATCGATTTTGACGCGGCTGCGAAGCGGTTGACGGTCAACATCGATTTCGTTGCCGGCAGTCGCTTCCAGCATCCAGAGATTGCCGGCGGCCATCCCGTGCACGATACCGTTGTCAAGCGTTGCCGGCACTTGAACTTTTTCTAGGATTTGTTTACATTTAGCGGTGCGGTGGATTGCCCGAACCGGCAGTCCATGGCGCGATCTGCCCGCGGAATTCGGTTGATAGCATACGGGTATATATCCGTTTCTCGCGCTGGCGAACCCAGGGTGTCTGGCCGCGGGTGGCGAATGCTTTGGTAGGAGGTGAGACGGAAATCGAGCACATCCTTATCGATTCGACGATCGTGCGAGCGCACCAGCATTCGGCCGGGGCCTTAAAAAAAGTGGGCCGCAAACGTTCGGACCTTCCCGGGGGGGACTGAGACTAAATTGCATTTGGCGGTGGAGTCGAAGGGTCGCCCGTTGCGACTGATCGTCACTGAAGGATAGGTTGACGACATCTCGTGCGCGGCGCAACTGGTCGAGCATCTGCGCACCGGAGCGGTTATCGCAGACAAGGGCTACAATGCTGACCACTTCATGCAACGAATTCGGGCCACTCGTGCAAAGGTCGTGATTCCCCCGCGTTCGAATCGCAAGACAAAACGCCGCTACAACCGTGTGCTCCACCGTACACGTAACCTGGTCGAATGGTTCTTCAATCGCATTAAGCATTTACGCCGCGTCTCCACTCGATATATGACAAGCTTGCCGAGAGCTATCTCGTGTTTGCATCGCTTGCCTGCGCGTTTGGGTCAGTCGTAAATGTGAACACGTGCCTAGCACGACTGCTTTCTCGAAGAGCGCACGCCTCGCATCAAGCTGCCTGACGGCCGCGTGGCGCTCGTCGAGCCCAAGTGGGCCAGCAAAGCTCAAGGGCTTCACGCCGCTGTTCGAGGCAATGGTGCTGATGCTCGCCCAGCAGATGTCGTTCACCGCAGTTGTCTGTACCGTCGGCGAGTCCTGGCATCGGGTGAACGTCATTTGCAAACGCTATTCGAACTTGGGCTTGCCGAGATCGACCTGTCCGACATGACGAGCATTGCCGTCGACGAAACGTCCTACCAGCGTGGACCCAACTACCTGACGCTCGTGGCTGATGCACCCGAACGCAAAGTCGTGTTCGTGACCGAAGGTAAGGATGCTGCGACGATCGAAGCGTTCGTCGCGAGCATGTGGGAGAGCCCGAGCAGATCACGTCAGTCAGCATTGACATGTCGCCCGCGCGTTCATCAAAGGCGTCGAGACGAACCTGCCAAATGCTCGCATCACCTTCGACAAGTTCCACGTCGTCGCTCATGCGCCGAAAGCCGTGGACCCAATGCGGCGAATCGAGCAGCGAACCGATCCGGAACTCAAGGGGTTGCGATGGTCGCTGCTGAAGGGTCGCGACCGGCTGACCGCCGCGCAACGCACCGATCTCAATGCCCTGATCGTGAACGTCACGACGGACCGCCCGCGCGTGGCGCCTATCGCGAGCAACTTCTGGAGATGCTCGATCGCAAGCAGATCAACGTCGGCAGCGACATGCTCGAGCAGTGGTGCACGAACGTCATGCGCTCGAAGGTCGATCCGATGAAGGACGTCGTCCGCATGATCCGCAGAGTCATTCGACGGCATCGTCGCCTGGACTCAGACGCGTCAGACCAACGGCTTGCTGGAAGCCAGCAAAACGGACGACTCTTCCACAGGCGAAAGGCGCGCCGGGGGGGATACACCAACCTCACGACCATACGCACCGTGCTGTTTCTGATCGCCGTCAAGTTCGACTTCTCGAAGATCAACCCACATATCGCGTAACCCACTCAAATTTTAAGAGAGTCTAAAATTTTAAGAGAATCTATCATATGCCATCGGCCGAATTCCGTGGGAAGATCGCGCCATGGACTGCCAGTTCGGGCAATCCACCGCACTGCTTCGAGGAACCAGCGATTTGTTGGATGCCGTTCGGCCACGGTCGCCTTCCTTGCCCGGCAGGATAGCTTGGACTTTGTTCTATACTTCGTCGCTCAGTAACGTTTGTACCATCCTGTCTCGTTGCGCAACAGACAGAATGTAAACACATTTTTTCAAATGTAAACAGACTCTAGCCATCCACCACCATCACATCAGGTTGGGCAGGGCACTTGCACCCCCAGGCTGGGGCCCATGCTCAGCGCACCAAAAAAATGCCCCGGAAAATCCGGGGCGTTGGCGACCGGAGTAGGTTCGGAATGGTTGTCGTGCATGGATCCCCCTGCATTGTGCTGCTTGAGAAGTTCTCAGTGAATCGCGGCACCCGCGGGCAGCACAGATTCTCCGGTGTCAATCAGGTCCTCGAGAAAGAAGGGCTTGGTGTTCAGTTCCTTCGAATCGCCCGGCACGCCCGCGTACCAGGTCACCATCGCCATTCCACCGAGGATGCGCTGAACGATCCCGCGAGCGCCCTTCGGTACGGCAATATGCGTAGTACAGACAATCGAACCGACATGCATGATGTTTCCCCACTTAAAACCGACCGGATCGCCGGACGCGAATACTGGAATGCGCCGCCCGGGGGGCAGGACACGTTTCAATTGTTAAGGCAATGCTGAACAAGTGTCTGCATTCGTGATGTCGTCAAGCCTGCGAAGCGAATCGATCATGAACGAAGTTG
>JAYFSB010000237.1:0-4141 GCA_040946865.1 Burkholderia sp. | reverse complement strand
CAAGTCAGAAGGCACTGATTCATGGCAAGGTGCCCAAAGCGCGCGACTTCACGAATCGACGCACGCGTCGCAACGGCGTAGTCGTCGAGGTGGCGCGCCGCAAGAACCGCAACAAGTCGAGGATTCGGGCCCGCGTCGAACACGTATTCGCCGTGGTCAAGCGGCTGTGTGGCTTCACGAAGGTGCGCTATCGCGGGCTAGAGAAGAATGCGAACAGCGCCTTCGTCGCCCTGGCGCTGGCTCGTCATCCTTTCATCACGTTTTCGTCATCGACAGAAATCGACGCGGGCCCGATGCGCGCTGCCCCTCAAACGATATCGCACGCACCCGCCCTCACCTCTCTTTCCCCTCCGAATCATCAGTAATGATAGAGTGCACACGCACGTAACGATCGTGAAAGTAACTCTTCCCGCCAGCTTCATACCGACCTGATTCAATGCATGCACCTCGCAGCGGGGTTATCCCCGGCAAAGACCCCGCCATCGCTACCAACAATGGTCTGCGCCGTCTCGCACGGGGGCAGTCACAAACAGACGGTCTTTCCAATGGAGTCTTACATAATGCTTCGTCGAACCTTAATCGCCACTGCCTGTGCCGCGTCCGCGCTGTATGCCTGTGGCGGCTCCGACATTTCTACGCCGACGGCCAGCACGGTCTCGTCGCAAGATGCCCTGCAGACCGCGACGCCAATCAAGCATCTGGTGGTGATCTACGGCGAGAACGTGTCGTTCGATCATTACTTCGGTTCCTACCCTAACGCGACCAACCCGGCGGGTGAGCCGGCCTTCACGCCGACCGTGGGCACGCCGAGTATCAACGGCCTGTCGGGCACGCTGCTGACGGCCAATGGCAACTTCACCAATACCCAGAACGGCGCGAACGCCGCGAACCCGTTCCGCCTCGACCGCACGCAAGCCGCGTCGGCCGACCAGAACCACTCCTACACGCCGGAACAGCAGGCCTACGACAACGGCGCGGCCGACCTGTTCCCGCTCTTCACGGGTACGGCGACCGCGGGTGGTGCCGGCTCGTTCGGCACGAAGGGCCAGGTGATGGGCTTCTACGACGGCAACACCGTCACGGCGCTCTGGAACTACGCGCAGCACTACTCGATGAACGACAACGCGTACTCGGATACCTATGGTCCGTCGACGCCGGGCGCGCTCGAAGTGGTGTCGGGCAACACCAACGGCATGCAGATCGTCAAGACCTCGCAGCAAGTCTCGACGCTGGCCGCTAGCTCGTACTTCATCAATGACGGTCAGAGCGGCTACACGATGATCAACGACGTCGATCCGGGCTACGACGTCTGCTCGAGCAAGACCGACCAGGCCATGATGCAAAGCAAAAACATCGGCGACCTGCTGAACGCCCGTAACGTCACCTGGGGTGGCTTCATGGGCGGATTCAACCTGTTAACCACCAACGACAACGGCACCACGGGCTGCGCGCGCAGCTCGATCGCCACCGCTGTGAACGCCGCGACGACCGACTACATCCCGCACCACAACTGGTTCCAATACTTCGCCTCGACCTCGAACCCGAACCACACGCGCCCGAGCTCGATCGCGGCGATCGGTTCGAGCTTCGAAGCTGACGGCAAGACGGCCGAGCCGGCGAACCATCAGTACGACACGGACGACTTCTTCGCGGCAGTCAAGGCCGGCAACTACCCGTCGGTCAGCTTCGTGAAGGCACCGGCCGCGCAGGACGCACACGCAGGCTACTCGGATCCGCTCGACGAGCAGCAGTTCGTGACCAAGGTTGTTAACTTTCTGATGCAGCAGCCTGACTGGAAGAACACGGCCGTGGTCGTCACCTACGACGATTCAGACGGCTGGTACGACCACGCCTACACGGTGCCGACGCACGGTTCGTTAGACGCGGTCGACCAGGTCAACGGCAACGGCCTCTGCGGCACTTCTGGTTCGCAGCCGAACGGTGTGACGGGCAAGCCGGTCAACGGCCGTTGCGGTCCGGGCACGCGCATCCCGTTCCTGGTGATCTCGCCGTGGGCTAAGACGAACTTCGTCAGCCACACGCAGATCACGCAGGCTTCGGTGGTCCGCTTCATCGAGGACAACTGGCTGGGCGGCGTACGCCTGGGCGGCGGTTCCTTCGACGCCACGACCGGCAGCATCACCGACATGCTGAACACAACGGGCTCGGCCAACACCACGGCCCTGTTCCTCAATCCGACGCTCGGTACGCAAGTCGCCACGGCTCCGTCGAACTGATCCGACTGAACCGAAAACAACCGGCCGGCGTGTGAGCGCCGGCCTTTTGTCTGTGCGGCGGCCCTCGCGACCGCCCTGGAAGCATCGACCGCACCAGCATGAACAAGCTTTCCGCCACGCCCGCCGTCCCCTCCTCCTCCCCGGCACCGCGCCGTCGCGCGCGGCGCGGTTTCGCGTACACCGCCCTCGGCGCGGCGCTCGCCGTCGCGATCGGCTATGTTGGCTACGCGGTCGCGTTCCCGGCCGACGTGCCCAAGGCCGTTGGCGAGATCGTCGAGAACCTGACCGGCGCAAATCCGCACCCGGTCGAGCTGCAGCGCCCGGCAGTACAGCCACTGTCGGCAGTCGCTCTGCTCGGCAAGTCACTGTTCAACGATCCAATGCTCTCGGCGTCTGGCAAGCTTTCGTGCGCCTCCTGCCATAGCGCTTCGCACGCCTATGGCCCACCCAACGACCTGGACGTGCAGCGCGGCGGCAAGGACATGAAGCTCGAGGGCTATCGCCCACCGCCCTCGCTGATGTACCTATACCGCCAGCCCAACTTCAGCATCGGCCCTGATGCCGGCGAGAACGACGCGGTGCCGACCGTGCAGCAGCTCGCCAGCCAGAACGCCGGCGTGGTGAAGGCCCAGAAAACCGCCGGCGTCTCGGCCGCGCCACAGATGGTGCCGCAAGGCGGCCTGTTCTGGGACGGCCGCGCCGACACGCTGCAGCAGCAGGCCTTCGGCCCGCTGCTCAACTCGGTGGAAATGGCCAATACCAGCAGCGTCGACGTCGCCAGGCACGTTAAGAACAGCCGCTACGCGGGCCCGCTCAAGCAGCTGTTCGGTGCCAACCTGTTCAACGATCCGCAGCTGGCGATCTCGGAGGTGATGTTCGCGATCGCGCGCTACCAGATCGAAGATCAATCCTTCCACCCCTACAACAGCAAGTACGACCGCTGGCTCGAGGGCAAGGCCCATCTCACGCATGCCGAGCTGCATGGGCTGCGCCTGTTCAACGACCCGGACAAGGCCAACTGCGCGGGCTGCCACCTCTCGAAGCCGAGCCCGGACGGCCTGCCGCCGATGTTCACCGACTATCAGTACGAGGTGCTGGCGGTGCCGCGCAACAACACGCTGGCGCAAAACAAGGATCCGGCGTTCTACGACATCGGCGTATGCGGCCCGTTTCGCAGCGACCTGAAGGACCAGTCGCAGTATTGCTCGATGTTCCGCACGCCGACGCTGCGTAATTCGGCGACGCGCCATGTGTTTTTCCACAACGGCATCTATCACGACCTGCAGCATGTGATGGACTTCTACAATGAGCGCAACACCAACCCAGGCAAGTTCTACCCGCGCGGTGGCGACGGCAAGGTCCGCCAATACGACGACATCCCGGCCAAGTACCTAGCCAACGTCGACGTGACCGATGCGCCGTTCGACCGCAAGTTTGGCGACCAGCTGGCCATGACGCAGGACGACATCAAGGACATCATCGCATTCCTGCAGACGCTCAACGACGACCCCGTGCCAAGCCACTGAGCCTGCCCCTGCCTGTGCCGGCCGGCGCTCCAGCCCGGCCGCCAACGCCCCGGATTTTCCGGGGTGTTTTTTTGGTGCGCCGAGCATGCGCACGAGTTAAAGTCAGCCCCTGTTGAATTTCGAGTGGATGGTAAATTGCCCGATTTGTACGTGAGCGACGGTAGTCATGTATAGCAAGTTGTTCGAGACGGCTTTGTGTATCAGCGATCCGTGGTTCGTGAACGACATCAATTTCGTAAGCGACTCGACATGGCCGTCTAGACGCCAGCAAAGATCGACGCCAAAGTGGTGTCCATCATTTCAAAGGTCGTGATTCCCCCGCGTTCGAATCGCCAGACAAAACGCCGCTACAACCGTGTGCTCTACCGTACACGCAAC
>JAYFSB010000236.1:0-4143 GCA_040946865.1 Burkholderia sp. | reverse complement strand
CGACCTGTCCTTCAGTGACGATCAGTCGCAACGGGCGACCCTTCGAATCCACCGCCAAATGCAGTTTGGTCTCAGTTCCGCCTCGGGAAGGTCCGAGCGCTTGCGGCCCACTTTTTTAAGGCCCCCGCCGAATGCTGGTGCGCTCGCACGATCGTCGAATCGATAAGGATGTGCTCGATTTCCGTCTCGCCTGCCAAAGCTCGCCTGCCAAAGCATTCGCCACCCGCGGCCAGACACCCTAGCTTCGCCAGCGCGAGAAACGGATATATACCGTATGCCATCGACCGAATTCCGCGGGAAGATCGCGCCATGGACTGCTGGTTCAGGCAATCCACAGCACCGCTTCGAGGAACCAGCGGTGGTTGGATGCCGTTCGGCTAAGGTAGCCTATCCTTGCCCGGCAGGATAGCTTGGATTTTGTCCTATATTTCGTCGCTCAGTAACTTTCATACTATCCTGTCTCGTTACGCAAAAGACAAGATATAAACACATTTTTTCAAATGTAAATAGACCCTAGCCCGTTCGCCTGTACATGACGTGCCAGACACACTGGGCTCTGCCATTTTCAATTTCCTATGCGTCGAGGAAATTCGGCGCGCCCGTCTTCGCGTCGAAGCCGAAGGCGCTCAGACCCGCCGTGCTGGCTGGCGGTGCCGTTGTCGTCGGACAGTTCGTTGACGGCATAGACGAAGCGGCCATCGTGGCTCAGTAGCAGGTAATAGGGATTGACCGTCTTGATCGAGCTGATCGGCGTCGACACGTCGCCGGTGCGCGTATCGAACCGGTAGACGAGATGCCATCGCTGCCGGAATCGGTATAGGTGCCGACCAGCAGGTTGTAGACGGCATTGTTCTGCGCATTGGCGGTATCCTGCGAAAACGCGTGTGTCGCGGACAGCGACAGCACCACGGCGAAACCCTTGATCCAGTGACCTAGCCTGAGCGATTACATACGCATGAATCTCTCGAATTTGGCGCTGCATCGGTGCTAATCGGCAAGGTTGTCCGAACTTCCTTGCACCGAAACGCCACAAGTGTTGTGATTGTTCAACGATGCTGGCGGCCCTGCCCGCATTGTCCGTACGCAGTATAAGAGGCCATGTGCGCTGCCGTCGACCGATGGCGCGCGGCCCGGAAATCCAAACGCCAGCATCATGGAGAATTGCCAACCATGCCAGCCCTCATCGAAGACTACGCACTCGTCGGCGACGGACACACGGCTGCCCTCATCTCACGGGACGGCTCGGTCGACTGGCTTTGCTGGCCCCGCTTCGATTCGGGTGCCTGCTTCGCCGCCCTGATCGGCACGCCCGATCACGGCCGGTGGCTGATCCGCCCGGCCGCCGAGGCGCGGATCGTCTCAAGCTCGCGCCGTTACCGCGGCGAGACGCTGATCCTCGAGACCGACTACGAATGCGAGACCGGTGCCGTCACCGTGGTCGACTTCATGTCGCCCGGCAACGGCTGGTCCGAGCTGGTACGCATCGTGATAGGCAAGCGCGGCCACGTGCCGATGCAGATGGAGCTGGTGCTGCGCTTCGACTACGGCTTCTCGATTCCCTGGGTCACGCGCCTGTCGCGCGAGGCCGGCATGAAGGCGATCGCGGGCCCCGACACGGTGGTGCTGCGCCCGCCGGTGCCGCTGTCGGGCGAGAACCTGCGCACCGTCGCCGAATTCACCGTGCATGCCGAAGAACGCGCGCCTTTCTCACTCGGCTACGCGCCCTCACACCTGCGCCTGCCGCCTGCGCGTGAGCCGCTGTCGATGCTGGCACGCACCGAGAACCATTGGCTCGAATGGTCCTCGCGCTGTCCGATTCAGGGCCGCTACGCCGATGCGGTACGGCGCTCGCTGATCACGCTGAAGGCGCTCGCCTACGAGCCGACCGGTGGCATCGTGGCCGCACCCACCACCTCGTTGCCCGAGCAGATCGGCGGCACCCGCAACTGGGACTACCGCTACTGCTGGCTGCGCGACGCCACCATCACCCTGCTCGCGCTGATGCGCGCCGGCTACTACGACGAAGCACGCGCCTGGCGAGCCTGGCTGGGCCGCGTGATGGCCGGCTCGCCCGAGCAGATCCAGATCATGTACGGCATCGCCGGCGAGCGGCGCCTGCCCGAGATGGAGCTCGACTGGCTGCCAGGCTACCAGGATTCAAAGCCGGTGCGGATCGGCAACAATGCCGCCAACCAGCTGCAGCTCGACGTGTTCGGCGAGGTGATGGCCGCGCTGCACCTGGCCCGCGTGGGCGGGCTGCAGGCCGACGATACGGTCTGGTCGGTACAGTGTGCGCTGCTCACCCATCTCGAGAAAATCTGGCGCGCGCCCGACGAGGGCATCTGGGAAACGCGCGGCGGCCGCAAGCACTTCACCTTCTCAAAGATCATGGCCTGGGTCGCGTTCGACCGCGCCATCAAGTCGGCCGAGCAGTTCCGCCTGCCAGCGCCGCTCGACCACTGGCGCGCGCTGCGCGAGGCGATTCACGAGGATGTCTGCACCCACGCCTGGAACGAGGCCAAGCAGGCCTTCTCGCAGAGCTACGGCAGCGACGAGCTCGACGCCAGCGTGCTAATGCTGCCGCTGGTAGGCTTCCTGCCGCCGTCCGACCCGCGCGTGATGGGCACCGTCGAGGCGATCGAGCGTGAGCTGCTGCACGGCGGCCTGGTGATGCGCTATCGCACCACCGATTTCGACGACGGCCTGCCACCCGGCGAGGGCACCTTCCTGGCCTGTAGCTTCTGGCTGGTCGACAACTATGCGCTGCTCGGTCGCATCGACGACGCGCACCGGCTGTTCCGCCACCTGCTGTCGCTGACCAACGACCTGGGCTTGCTGGCTGAGGAATACGATCCCGTCGAGGGCCGCCAGGTCGGGAATTTTCCGCAGGCCTTCTCGCACGTCGCGCTGGTCCATACCGCGATGAACCTGATGCACCATGAGGATGAAATGGCCCAGGCCGCCGGCCATCCGATGGCGGTCGAGAGCGACGGTCGCTGAAATCGCCGATTCATGGTTTTGCGACAACGTGAAGTCAGCCTCTGTTGAATTTCGAGTGGGTGGTAAATTGTCCGATTTACACGTGAGCAACGGTAGTCATGCATAGCAAGTTGTTCGAGACGGCTTTGGGTATCAGCGATCCGTGGTTCGTGAACGGCATCGATTTCAACGCGACTGCAAAGCAGTTGACGGTCAATATCGATTTCGTTACCGGCAGTCGCTTCCCGCATCCAGAGATCGCCGGCGGTCATCCCTTGCACGACACCGTTGTCAAGCGCTGCCGGCACTTGAACTTTTTCCAGCACAGACTTGCTTTCTCGAAGTACGCACGCCTCGCATCAAGCTGCCTGACGGCCGCGTGGCGCTCGTCGAGCCAGAGTGGGCCGGCAGGCTCAAGGGCTTCACGCTGCTGTTCGAGGCAATTGTGCTGATGCTCACCCAGCAGATTTCGTTCCACCGCAGTCGCCCATACCGTCGGCGAGGCTTGGATCGGGTGAACGCCATTTACAAACAACACTATGTCGAATTCGCGCTCGCCGAGATCGACCTGTCCGACATGACGAGCATTGCCGTCGACGAAACGTCCTACCAGTGCGGACACAACTACCTGACGCCCGTGGCTGATACGCTCGAACGCAAAGTCGCGTTCGTGACCGAAGGCAAGGATGCTGCGACGGATCGAAGCGTTCGTCGTGAGCATGGGGGAGAGCCCGAGAAGATCACGTCGGTCAGCATTGACATGTCGCCCGCGTTCATCAAAGGCGTCGAGACGAACCTGCCGAATGCTCGCATCACCTTCGACAAGTTCTACGTCGTCGCTCATACGTCGAAAGCCGTGGACCCAATGTGACGAATCAAGCAGCGAACCGATCCGGAACTCAAGGGATTATGATGGCCGCTGCTGAAGGATCGCGACCGGCTGACCGCCGCGCAACACGCCAATCTCGATGCCCTAATCGTGAACGTCACGACCAAGCTGACCGTCCGCGTGTGGCGCTATCGCGAGCAACTTTGATAGATTGTAAGCGACTCGGCATGGCCGTCGTAGACGCCAGCAAAGATCGACACCAAAGTGGTGTCCATCATTTTCGAAGTGATGGACACCACTTTGTTAGACACAGAGAAGCCGGGTAGTCGCAAAGG
>JAYFSB010000235.1:0-4144 GCA_040946865.1 Burkholderia sp. | reverse complement strand
CAACGTTTATCTGTGCCGCGCACGATTGATGGCACAGGTGCGTCCGTAATGAGCGAGAACCAGGCCTGGGGCCCGCCAACCATCTGAATGGCATCCAGGACGACCGACAACAAACCAGGACAACTTCGTTCATGATCGATTCGCTACGCAGGCTTGACGACATCGCAAATGCAGACACTTGATCAGCATTGCCTAAACATAACATAACACTACCATCGCGATTTGCCGCTATCCGATACAAACGATAGGCTGCTTTTTGCACTTGACGGCGCGAGCCTGATAAAATCCATAGTTGAACCATGGAAAAGTGCCCGTGTGCCCGTGGCCTCTAAGCCGGAAGGATTCCTTGAGTATGTCTGATTTTCGTCTTACCAAGCGGTTTGCGGTTGTGCTGGCAACCTGCGCGTTCGTGGCAGGGTGCAGCTCGCCATCGTCCACGAAAATCGACTACAAGAGCGATTCCCGAGTCAAGGAAGCATCGCTTACGGTGCCGCCGAACATGATGGACAAGACGGCCGACCAACGTTCGCTGCCGCCGGTCAGCGGCGAGACCTCGCTGTCGAGCCTGCAGCAGATGCAGCAGGTCGCCCCGCAGTCCGATACGGCCGTGGTGGTGCCCATCACGCCGGGCATGCACCTGCAGCGCGACGGCACCGAGAGCTGGCTTGTCATCGACGACCAGGTGCCCGCTGCGGTCTGGCCGCAAATCCGCCGTTTCTGGCAGGAGCAGGGTTTCCTGCTCGTGATCGATCAGCGCGACAAGGGTGTGATGGAAACCGACTGGAACGAGGCGCATCCGTCGGTCAATCAGGGCCTGATTCGCGGCGTGATCACCAAGGCAACGGGCAATTCCTACGTGATGGCCGAGCGCAACAAGTACCGTACGCGTCTCGACGCCACGCCCAATGGCGGCACCTATGTGTTCATCAGCCAGAAAGGCGTGCGTGAGGCCCTGACCGGCCCGAACAACGATTCGAGCAAGTGGGACGCCCGGCCGAACGATCCGGCGCTCGAGACTGAATACCTGAAGCGCCTAATGGCCGTGCTGGCGCAGAACGATGCGTGCGCCAAGGCCGGTGGCACCACGGCGACAGCTGTCGCGGCACCGGCCTACACGAAGAAGAGCGGCGGTGATGCCGCGGCGGCACAGAACGTCGCCAACTCGGTGGCCCCGGTCCGTTCCGGCCGTGTCGTCAGCGGCAATGTGTCCGACGTGCTGCCCGAGCTCACGCTCGGCGAGCCCTACGACCGATCCTGGCTGCGTGTCGGTCTCGCGCTCGATCACGCCAACTTCACGGTCGACGATCGCGATCGCACCAAAGGGCTTTATTACGTCAGCTACGTCGATCCGAAGGACCTGACCGCGGCCGAGCAGGGCTTCTGGAGCCAGCTGTTCCATGGCAAGAAGGAAAAGACCGCGAAACAGTACCTCGTCAATGTCAAGGCGCTGACGCAGAACCAGACGCGCATCGCCATCGTCGATGCGAGCGGCAACGTCGACTCGACCGGCCCGGCCAGCCAGATCATGGGCTTGCTGGCGAACCAGCTTCGCTGATCGTCGCGGACTTCTTTTCGCCGCAATTGAAAGCCCGCCATTCGGTGGGCTTTTCTTTGGTGCGCGTGACGCGGCGCGACGTTACGCAACGTTACCCGGGGCGGTTCAAGGTTGAATTGCAACAGAAGTCCGTTGAGCCCGAAGGGCATCCCCCAAGGCAACGATTTCATTATGATTCTGACGAACATCGGTAAGCGACTGGGCATGGCCGTCGTAGACGAAAGCAAAGATCGACGACAAAATGGTGTCCATCATTTTCGAAGTGATGGACACTACTTCCTTAGACACAGAGAAGCCAGGTAGTCGCAAAGGCCGCCAGAACCATAGTCCTGAGTTCCGGCGTCGCATAGCAATCGCCGCGTGCTAGGGTCTGTTTTCATTCGAAAAAATGTATTTATAACCTGTCTTTTGCGTAACGAGACAGTATGGTACGAACGTTACTGAGCGACGAAGTATGGAACAAAGTCCAAGCTATCCTGCTGGGCAAGGATAGGCGACAGTGGCCGAACGGCATCCAAACAATCGCTGGTTCCTCGAAGCGGTGCGGTAGATTGCCCGAACCGGCAGTCCATGGCGCGATCTTTCCGCGGAATTCGGTCGATGGCATACGGTATATATCCGTTTCTCGCGCTGGCGAAGCCAGGGTGTCTGGCTATGAACCCTGATTCCGACCTCGTTGACGATGGCATCGAGCTCGGGATTGAGCGCGACGGAACCGGTAGGCGTCCAGTTGCACGTCTGGTCCGATCAGCGCGCCGGATGCCGCTCGCGAGAGCGGCCTGGTAGAGCTCATGCCGAGCGGGGAGGATCGCGATGTCTTCATCGGCGTGCCGTAACGAATGCCGCTGTGCCAATGCTCGTTGTGGTACCAATGCACGAAGCGCATCGCCCATTGCCTGCCGGTGTCCAGATCTGCAAAGCGGTGCGCGGGGAACTCGGGGCGGTACTTGGTTCGTACGGAACAGGGATTCAACAAACGCGTTGTCGTCGCTGACGCGCGGACGCGAATACGAGGGCTTCACGCCGAGCCAGTGAAGTATCGCCAGCACCCAGCGTAGAGCCGTTGTCGCCGTGCAGAATGGGGCGCTGCTCGTCAGCGGCAATTCCTTCGGCCAACGCCCGCCGGCTGAATGACCCGGACGGCATGATCGGCATCGTCGGTGCCGTGCACTTCCCAGGCGATGATCTTGCGGCTGTAGATGTCCATGATCAGGTACAGGTAGAACCACATGCCGGCCACGGTGGCCGGCAAATACCTCAATATCCCAGCACCAGACTTGACAAACTGCGCTCGCGATGTGCGTGCTCGGCTCGCGGCTGGCTTGGGACGCTTTGGCCCGACCGCGATGAGCATTTTGACTTTGCGCCCGCAGTAACCGACAGAAGGTTGATTCGCTCGCTAGATAGACGCCTTCGTCGGCCAGCGCCGGCACGATCCGCGCAGGCGGCATCTGCGAAGCGCGGTTCGTTGGCGACTGCGAGCACAGCCTGACGCTCCGGTTCGGTCAGCACATGCGGGGGCGGGCTGGCCTTGGGATGAACCGCCTGCGGCCGGCGGTCGCCGGTTTGCAGTCCATCCTGGGCCTTCCAGCGTTGTAGGGTGCGCATGTCAATGCCGGCACAGTCTCGCAAAAAGCCAGGCGCAATCGTACACTGACCTGATGAGCCGCTTCGATGTTTCGAGCAGTTATCTGACGATCCCCGAGACCGATCATTCGTTCGAAGATCGCCTCGAGTTTTTTGACAGCACCAACAAGGCGATCGTTTCGGCCAGCGCACGGTCCTTGCGCCGAACTTCGCGCTCGAGTTCTTTGATCCGGCGGCGATCCGCCGTCGTTTGTCCAGGTGTGACCCGCACGTCCTGCGGGTCGGCCAACGCCTGGGTGGCCGTGTCCCGCCAGGCAGCAAACTCTTGCGGGGATACGCGCTGTTCTCGTGGTGCCATGCGCTGCGCAATGTCTCGTCCAGCGCGACAGCGACTCACTGCGCAAGTGCTCCAGCGTGCCCACGTTCACGCGCGTTTCCTGCTCGACATCTTCAACCGACGCGCTCTCCGGCGGCAGCAACCTTGCAACCACCTTGTTCTTGAATGCCTGTCTGTACTTTGCCACTTCTCGTCCTCATTGCGCCCCCGGATTTCCAGATCCTATTCGGGCGACAACTATTCTGACACGGGGGGATCCTGCGCCACGACTGTTCGGCCGACTCGATCAGCTTGAACGCCAGGCTGAGAAACATCGCACGCGACACACAGTTACGCGTGTGTTTGGTCCGATGCCGCACCGTCGCGAAGGTCGACTCGATCGGGTTGATCGTGCGCAGATGCTGCCAGGGTTCGGCCGGGAAGTCGTAGAACGCCAGCAGCTTGTCGCGATCTTCGATCAGTTGGCTCTCTTGAAATTTGAGTGGATTGCGCGACATGTGGGTTGATCTTCGAGAAGTCGAGCTTGCCGGCGATCAGAAACAGCACGGTGTGCATGGTCGTGAGGTTGATGTATCCGCGCGCCTTTCGCTTGGCAGCCTGGAAGAGTCCGTTGATAGTTTCCAGGCAGGCGTTGGTCTGACGCGTCTGGGTCTAGGCGACGATGC
>JAYFSB010000234.1:0-4148 GCA_040946865.1 Burkholderia sp. | reverse complement strand
TCCGTAATGGGCGAGAACCAGGCCTGGGGCCCGCCGACCATCTGAATGGCACCCAGGACGACCGACAACAAACCAGGCCAACTCTTCGTTCATGATCGATTCGCTACGCAGGCTTGACGACATCGCGAATGCAGACACTTGTTCAGCATTGCCTTAAGGCAATTGAAGAACCGTTCGACCCAGGTTGCGTGTACGGTAAAGTATATAGTTGTAGCTGCGTTTTGTCTTGCGATTCGAACGCGGGAGAATCATGACCTTTGCACGGGTGGCTCGAATTCGTTGCACGAAGTAGTCAGCATCGTAGCCCTTGTCTGCGATAACCGCCCCGGTGCGCAGATGTTCGACCAGTTGCGCCAGCTCTCTTGAAATTTGAGTGGGTTACGGGACCATGTAGGTTGATCTTCGAGAAGTCGAGCTTGCCGGCAATCAAAAACAGCACGGTGCGCATGGTCGTGAGGTTGGTATATCCCCGCGTGCCTTTCGCTTGGCTGCCTGGAAGGGTCCCCGTTGATGGCTTCCAGCAAGCCGTTGGTTTGACGCGTCTGGGTCCAGGCGACGATGTCGTCACAATAACTGCAGATCATGCTGGCGACGTGCTTCATCAGATCGACCTTCGAGTGCATGAGGTTCGTGCACCACTGCTCGCGCATTTCGCTGACGACGTTGATCTGCTTGCGATCGAGAATCTCCCGAAGTTGCTCGCGATAGTGCCACGCGCGGGCGGTCCGCTTAGTCGTGACGTTCACGATCAGGGCATCGAGATCGGCGCGTTGCGCGGCGGTCAGCCGGTCGCGATCCTTCAGCAGCGGCCATCGCAATCCATTGAATTCTGGGATCGGTTCGCTGCTCGATTCGCCGCGTTTGGTTCACAGCTTTCGACGCATGAGCGACGACGTGGAACTTGTCGAAGGTGATGCGAGCGTTCGGCAGGTTCGTCTCGACGCCTTTGATGAACGCGGTCGACATGTCAATGCTGACCGACGTGATCTGCTCGGGCTCTCCCCCATGCCTGCGCATGGCTTGCGACGAACGCTTCGATCGTCGTAGCATCTTTCGGTCACGAACACGACTTTGCGTTCGAGCGCATCAGCCACGAGCGTCAGGTAGTTGTGTCCGCGCTGGTAGGACGTTTCGTCGACGGCAATGCTCGTCATGTCGGACAGGTCGATCTTGGCGAGCGCGAGTTCGACATAGCGTTTGCAAATGACGTTCACCCGATGCCAGGACTCGCCGACGGTACAGGCAACTGCGGTGAACAACATCTTCTGGGCGAGCATCAGCACCATTGCCTCGAACAGCAGCGTGCAGCCCTTGAGCTTGCCGCGGTCCACTCAGAATTGACGAGCGCCACGCGCGGCCGTCAGGACGCTTGATGCGAGGCGTGCGCACGTCGAGAAAGCAGTCGTGCTGGAAGAAGTTCAAGTGCAGGTAGCGCTTGACAACGGTGTCATGCACGGGATGGCCGCCGGCGATCTCTGGATGCTGGATGCAGGAAGCGACTGCCGGCAACGAAATCGATGTTGACCCGTCAACCGCTTCGCAGCCGCGTCGAAATCGATGCCGTTCACGAACCACGAATCGCTGATACCCAAAGCCGTCTCGAACAACTGCTATGCATGACTACCGTCGCTCACGTGCAAATCGGGCAATTTATCACCCACTCGAAATTCAATAGAGGCGTTGCGCCGCGCACGAGATGTCGGCGACCTGTCCTTCAGTGACGATCAGTCACAACGGGCGATCCTTCGAATCCACCGCCAAATGCAGTTTGGTGCTCAGTTCACCTCGGGAACGTCCGAGGAGCGCTTGCGGCCCACTTTTTTTAAGGCCCCGGCCGAATGCTGGTGCGCTCGCACGATCGTCGAATCGATAAGAATGTGCTCGATTTCCGTCTCGCCTGTCAAAGCATTCGCCACCCGCGGCCAGACACCCTGGCTTCGCCAGCACGATTCCGCGGGAAGATCGCGCCATGGACTGCCGGTTCGGGCAATCCACCGCACCGCTTCGAGGAACCAACGATTGTTGGATGCCGTTCGGCCACGGCCGCTTTCCTTGCCGGGCAGGATAGCTTGGACTTTGTTCCATACTTCGTTGCTTAGTAACGTTCGTATCATCCTGCCTCGTTGCGAAAAAGACGGGATATAAACACATTTTTTCAAATGTAAACAGACCATAGGACTTCTCGGCCGAGCACTGGCAGCATCTGCGCACGACTAACCCGATCGAGTCGGCTGAACAGTTGTGGCGCAGGATCCGGGTGCCGGAGAAGCTTGCAGAGAAGCTCGGTGGAATCGCGTTTAAAGACGGCGTCCCGGTGACCGATAGCACACACCGGCTCAGCAACCCGCTGGCCGTCTGATCAGGTCGACGCCCTCTACACCAGATTTGACCTTAACTCCGTGATCAAGAATCAACGCCATTGGGTGCTCGACGTATCGTGGGGTGAAGATGCCAAGCAGACACGCAACAAAGCTGTAGCCCAAAATCTCGCAGGCGTGCGCAAAATTACGCTGAACCTGGCGCGCATGGAGCAACAGCGGCGACCGAAGAGAGTCAGCCTGAAGAACATCCGTAACCTCGCCGTGCGGGACATCGATGGGCGTGAGTCCATTCTCCGCCTTGCCTGACAAGGGCCTTCTTGCGGAAGCCCTACCTCCATCGCCCGGCTGGCTGGTTTACCGGCGCGTTTGCTGGATAATATGAGTTTGCTCATTCACGCGGGGGCCTGCTGCACGGTATCGTGCCCTATTTCTACGGCACCGGTGCCTGGGCGAGCCGCGCCCGCCCCGCTTCCCCCGGTTCATCATGTCCATCGTCAATCTCGCCGCCTACCGCTTCGTCACGATCGAGTCCCCGAAGTCTGGCGGGCGCTCGTCACCGAGCGCTGCCAGTCGCTCAGGCTGCGCGGCACGATCCTGCTCGCCCCCGAGGGCATCAACCTGTTCTCATCGCCGGCCCGCGCGAGGCCACCGACACGTTCGTCGCCTATCTGCGCAAGGATGCGCTGTTCGCCGCGCAAGTTTGCCGACCTGCAGTTCAAGGAAAGCCTGTCCGATTCGCAGCCATTTCGGCGCATGCTGGTGCGCCTGAAGCGCGAAATCATCACCATGAAGAAGCCGGTGATCCAGCCGGAACTGGGCCGCGCGCCCTCGGTCGACGCCCGCACACTGAAGGCTTGGCTCAACCAGGGCCATGACGACGAGAGCCGGCCGGTGGTGATTCTCGATACGCGCAATGCCTTCGAGGTCGACGTCGGCACCTTCGACCAGGCGCTCGACTACCGCATCGACAAGTTCAGTGAATTCCCGGCCGTGATCGACGCGAACCGGGCTGATTTCGAAGGCAAGACCGTGGTGTCGTTCTGCACCGACGGGATCCGCTGCGAAAAGGCCGCGATCCACATGAAGAACATCGGCATCGATCACGTCTACCAGCTCGAGGGCGGCATTCTGAAGTATTTCGAGGAAGTCGGCGGCGCGCATTACCACGGCGACTGCTTCGTGTTCGACTACCGCACCGCGCTTAACCCTCGGCTGGAGCCGACCGCTGACGTGATCTGCTTCGCCTGCCGCGCCGTGGTGTCGGCCGAGGACCAGCAATCGCCGCACTACGTGCCGAGCCGCTCCTGCCCAGCCTGCGCGCCGGCTCAGCCTGGCCGCGGTGCCGTGAAGTCGGCTGGCCCGCTCGGCGGCCTGAACCCCGGCCCGCCCCTCATCCATCGCCTCGCCGCCACGCCAGGGCCCCGCTTGAAGTCTCGCTATCGCGCCGCCCCCTCGCCCCACCCAACGCGGGTGACTGGCTGTGGTGCGTATCGAGGGGATGTCGACGGCCGCGCACGGTGCCCGGTACCGCGCAGGAGATCCTCGGTAAGCGACTCGGTATGGCCGTCGTAGACACCAGCAAAGATCGACGCCAAAGCGGTATCCATCATTTTCGAAGTGATGGATACACTTTGTTAGACACAGAGAAGCCAGGTAGTCGCAAAGGACGCCCGAATCATAGTCCTGAGTTCAGCGTCGAAGTTTACAAGTTTTTCTATCTAGTTACAACATCGCCAGCGCGACGGTGTGTCGAGGCTGTCGCCAATCGATGCCCTCGAGCAACATCGACAACTGAGCGCTCGTCAGATGGATCTTGACACCGTCGGC
>JAYFSB010000233.1:0-4150 GCA_040946865.1 Burkholderia sp. | reverse complement strand
GCCTTGCTCGGGTCATATCCACCTATCTATAACGGCTGGACCACGGGGACGGTGAACTTGATCAGCATTGCCTTTACCCCCAGTGCAACGATCATCGCCTTGACCAACTAAGCGTCTTGTGATCCGCACTCTAGATCGATCACGACGCCGTTTGGCAGATGCGCCGATAGGCGAGCTCGTGGCGGAGCAACAGATTCGGCGCGCGGCGACGACGCTTCGGGTGCAAGCGACACTATTCGACCAAGCGCCGCTTGGCTTCGAGATCGTACGTTTGTTTGCCGCCCGCTCCGACTTGAAGAACTTTCAGAGGTAAAAAAGAAAGGTCATCTGGGTCCATTATCGCGTCCGCAATCCGTGGGTGCGGACGCGATAATGGCGCAACTCAATTCAGTCGGCTACGTGCGGAGAAATTCGCGCTTACGATCAATCGATACGGCGGCAGCATATCAAGTTGTAACATTGATGCGCGCCCGGGCCGCCAGGGCGTGGAAGTGCAGGCGAGGCGGGTTGGGCGCGCCGGACGTAGCAAGGCGCATGCGTCGGGAACGGACAATTTTATGTGCCGTTACAAAGCTGTCGATTGGATGACGCGGTTCAGTCCTCGCGGCGCAGGTGCGGAAACAGCAGCACGTCGCGGATCGTCGGGCTGTCGGTCAGCAGCATTACCAGGCGGTCGATGCCGATCCCGCAGCCGCCAGTCGGGGGCATGCCGTATTCCAGCGCGCGGATGTAGTCGGCGTCGAAGTACATCGCTTCCTCGTCGCTAGTGGCCTTCTGGCCGACCTGCTTTTTGAAGCGCGCGGCCTGGTCTTCCGGATCGTTGAGTTCGGAGAAACCGTTGGCGATCTCGCGGCCCGTCATGAACAGCTCGAAGCGCTCGGTGATGCCGGGGGTCACATCCGATTCGCGTGCCAGCGGCGAGACCTCGACCGGGTAGTCAATGATGAAGGTCGGCTCCCAGAACTGCGCCTCGGCGGTTTCCTCGAACAGCGTGAGCTGCAGCGCACCGATGCCGGCGTTCAGGAAGGCCGGCTGGCGGACGTCGCCGCCGAAGCGCTTCAGTTCGATGCGCAGGAAGTCGATGTCGGCCAGCTGCGCGTCGCTGTAGTCGGGAGCGTACTTCTGGATTGCCTGGGTGATGGTGAGGCGATGGAAGGGCCTGGCGAGGTCGAGCTCGCGGCCCTGGTACTGGATCGTTGCGGTGCCGAGCAAGTCGATCGCAGTCTGGCGGATCATCTGCTCGGTAAAGTCCATCACCCAGCGGTAGTCGGTGTAGGCCGCGTAGAACTCCATCATCGTGAATTCCGGATTGTGGCGCGGCGAGACGCCTTCGTTACGGAAATTCCGGTTTATCTCGAACACACGCTCGAAGCCGCCCACCACCAGCCGCTTCAGGTAAAGCTCGGGTGCGATACGCAGGAACATCTCCATGTCGAGCGCGTTGTGGTGCGTGACGAAGGGCTTGGCCGTCGCGCCGCCCGGGATCGGGTGCAGCATCGGTGTCTCGACTTCTATGAACTCCGCATCCGCCATGAACTTGCGGATCGAGGCGATCACCTTGGTGCGCGCACGGAAGGTGTTGCGCGTCTCGGGCGTGACGATCAGGTCGATGTAACGCTGGCGGTAGCGCATCTCCTGTTCGGCTAGGCCGTGGAACTTGTCCGGCAGTGGGCGCAGCGCCTTGGCCAGCAGGCGCAGCTCGGTGCACTTGACCGACAGCTCGCCCTTGTTGGTGCGGAACAGCACGCCGCACGCGGCGACGATGTCGCCGAGATCCCACTTCTTGAACGCGTCGTAGGTTTCGGCACCGACGTCGGTCAGTGTGACGAAGAACTGGATCTGACCCGAGCCGTCCTGGACCGTCGCGAAGCTGGCCTTGCCCATCACGCGCTTGAGCATCATCCGGCCGGCAAGCTTGACCTCAAGCGGCTTGGCCTCGAGCGCTTTTTTGTCGGCCTCGGCGTAGTCCGCCTGCAGGTCGGCTGCATGGTACGTCGGCTGGAAGTCGTTCGGGTAGGCGATGCCCTGCTCGCGCAGCGTGTGCAGCTTCTCGCGGCGCTCGGCCATGATCTGGTTTTCGTCGGTCGCGGCCTGCTGCGGTTGGGTCGGTTCGGTCATAATGGTCGGAATTCGATGGGTGACACGGATGCGGCGTGTGAAGGGTGCGGCGGATCCGACAGGTCGGGTCGATGCTGCGCTTGCGCGGCGAACAGTGCGAGGGGTGCCGGTGCCGCCCGGGCGATCAGACGCTCTGTTTCAGGCTCGCACCGATGAAATCGTCGAGATCGCCGTCGAGCACGGCGCGCGTATTGCTCATCTCGACATTGGTGCGCAGGTCCTTCACGCGGCTCTGGTCGAGCACGTAGGATCGGATCTGGTGGCCCCAGCCCACGTCCGTCTTGCTCGATTCGAGCTTGTCCTGCTCGGTTTGGCGCTTGCGCATCTCGGCCTCGTACAGGCGCGACTTCAGCATTGCCATTGCCTCGGCGCGGTTGCGGTGCTGCGAGCGGTCGTTCTGGCACTGGGCCACGATCCCGGTCGGCATGTGCGTGATACGCACCGCGGAGTCAGTCTTGTTGATGTGCTGGCCGCCCGCACCCGAGGCGCGGTAGGTATCGATACGCAGGTCGGCCGGGTTGACCTCAACCTCGATCGACTCGTCGATCTCCGGATAGACGAACACCGACGAGAACGAGGTGTGACGCCCGCCCGAGGAATCGAATGGCGACTTGCGCACCAGGCGGTGGATACCGGTCTCGGTACGCAGAAAGCCGTAGGCGTAATCGCCGGTGATCTTGATGGTGGCGTTCTTGATGCCCGCCACGTCGCCGTCGGACTCTTCCAGAACTTCGGTCTTGAAGCCCTTGCGCTCGCAGTAGCGCAGGTACTGGCGCAGCAGCATCGAGGCCCAGTCGCAGGCCTCGGTGCCGCCGACACCAGCCTGGATGTCGATGAAGCAGTTGTTTGGGTCGGTCGGGTTGGAGAACATCCGGCGGAATTCAATCTCGGCGACGCGCTTCTCGAGCTTGGTGGCATCGCCCTCGCTCGCCAGCAGCGTGTCCTCGTCGTTTTCCTCGTGCGCGATCTCGAACAGGTCCTGCGCGTCGCGCAGGTCGTCATCGAGCGTGGTTAGCGTCAGCACGACGCTTTCCAGCGATTTCTTCTCGCGGCCGAGCGCCTGAGCGTTCTTCGAATCGT
This sequence comes from Burkholderia sp., assembly GCA_040946865.1. Classification (GTDB taxonomy): domain Bacteria; phylum Pseudomonadota; class Gammaproteobacteria; order Burkholderiales; family Burkholderiaceae; genus Burkholderia. The sequence continues at coordinate 952 of JAYFSB010000233.1, read as the reverse complement.
TCCAGACATTCGGGTCTTCGAGTTCCTTGTTGACTTCGGCTAGACGCGCGGACTTGGCATCGTAGTCAAAGATACCCCCGTAGCTCGCCCGCGCGCCGGTACAGGTCCGCGAGAGAGCTTTCGATCGCGTTGAGGCGTTCCGCTTCCATAGTGATGATCGCTTTTTCGGCTTCGTGAAAAGGCGAAATTATAGCCGATCGATGGGCTCGGCACGGCCGTCGTAGACGACAGCAAAGATCGACGCCAAAGTGGTGTCTATCATTTTCGAAGTAATGGACACCACTTTGTTAGGCACAGAGAAGCCGGGTCGTCGCAAAGGACGACCGAACTATAGACGGGCTCTGGCTACTTGCAAAGCGATTGGAGCGAGGTTGGTTTATCTGGCCGCAGGCCGACGGTGGCAAGATCCATCTGACGAGCGCTCAGTTGTCGATGTTGCTCGAGGGCATCGATTGGCGACAGCCTCGACGCACCGTCGCGCTGGCGATGTTGTAACCCGCGCGCAGGGCTTATAAACATGCGACGCATGTTCGATCATGCGCCACTTCCTGATACCGTTGCCGAGTTCCATGCCCTGGTGCTCGAGCAGCAGGCATCGATCGAAGCGGCAAGCTCAAACGCATGCACTTCGGTCTCAAATCCGAGCAACTCGATCGCCAGATCGAGAACCTCGAAACCCGGCTCGAGGATCTGACGGCCGGGCGCGGCGTTGTCGATGTGCAGCATGCGAAAGACTGGCAAGGACAAGGCCGCGAGCAGCAAGGAACCCGTTTCGCGGGTGCCACTGCCGCCGCATCTGCTGCGAGAAGAGATCATGCTCGAACCCGATCCAGGCTGCCCGAAGTGCGGCACTGAGATGCCGATGCTCGGTGAGGACGTGTCCGAGCAACTTGCCCGTGTCGCGGCAGCGTTCAAGGTGATCCGCACGATCCGGCGCAAGATGCTCTGCCCG
>JAYFSB010000232.1:0-4153 GCA_040946865.1 Burkholderia sp. | reverse complement strand
GGACAACTTCGTTCATGATCGATTCGCTTCGCAGGCTTGACGACATCACGAATGCAGATACTTGATCAGCATTGCCTGACCACCGCTCGTTCGATCCGGACTTCAATCGTGCCAACGGGTACGGCCGGTTTCGCAATCTCCGGTTTGATTCGTGGCGCTGCGATGAGCTCCGGCCTCATATCGCTCACGACCGTCACTGGCAGCAGCGTTGCCTCTGACACCCTTTACTCGGCACGATACCGGTGCCGCCAGGTGAACGCCAGATTCGCATTCAGACCATGCTAGCGAGCAAGTTTGGCGACTGAAACACCTGGCTCGCACGCGGCGATTGCGATGCGACGCCGGAACTCAGGACTATGGTTCGGGCGTTCCTTGCGACTACCCGGTTTCTCTGTTTCTAACAAAGTGGTGGACACCACTTTGGTGTCGATCTTTACTGGCGTCTACGACGGCCATGCCGAGTCGCTTACCGATCAGCGATCGCGGACACGATTTATCTGGATCTAGGCAGTGTTCACATTTACGACTGACCCAAACGCGCAGGCAAGCGATGCAAACATGAGATAGCCCTCGGCAAGCTTGTCATATCGAGTGGAGACGCGGCGAAAATGCGGCTCTCTTGAAATTCGAGTAGGTTACGCGACATGTGGGTTGATCTTCGAGAAGTCGAGCTCGCCGGCGCTCAGAAACAGCACTGTACGCATGGTCGTGAGGTTGGTGGTTGGTATCCCGCGCGCCTTTGCTTGGCGGCCTGGAAGAGCCCATTGATGGCTTCCAGGAAGCCGTTGGTCTAACGCGTCTGGATCTAGGCGACGATACCCGTCGAAATGACTGCGGATCATGCGGGCGACGCCCTTCATCGGATCGACCTTCGAGCGCATGACGTTCATGCACCACTGCTCGAGCATGCCGCTGACGACGTTGATCTGCTTGCGATCGAGAATCTCCCGAAGTCGCCACGCGCGTGCGGTCAGCCGGTCGCGATCCTTCAGCATCGACTATCGCAATCCCTTGAGTTTCGGATCGGTTCGCTGCTCGATTCGCCGCATTGGGTCCACGGCTTTCGCCGCATGAGCGATGACGTTGAACTTGTCAAAGGTGATGCGAGCATTCGGCAGGTTCGTCTCCACGCCTTTGATGAACGCGGGCGACATGTCAATGCTGACCGACGTGATCTGCCCGGGCTCTCCCCCCATGCTTGCGACGAACGCTTCGATCGTCGCAGCATCCTTGCCTTCGGTCATGAACACGACTTTGCGTTCGAGCGCATCAACCACGAGCGTCAGGTAGTTGTGTCCGCGCTGGTAGGACGTTTCGTCGATGGCAATGCTCGTCATGTCCGACAGGTCGATCTTGGCGAGCGCGAGTTCGACATAGCGTTTGCAAATGGCGTTCACCCGATGCCAGGACTTGCCGACGGTACGGGCGACTGCGGTGAACGACATCTGCTGGGCGAGCATCAGCACCATTGCCTCGAATAGCGGCGTGAAGCCCTTGAGCTTGCCGGCCCACTTTGGCTCGACGAGCGCCACGCGGCCGTCAGGCAGCTTGATGCGAGGCGTACGCACTTCGAGAAAGCAGTCGTGCTGGAAGAAGTTCAAGTGCGGGCAACGACATCGATGTTGACCGTCAACCGCTCCGCAGCCGCGTCGAAATTGATGCCGTTCACGAACCACGGATCGCTGATACCCATTCCATTCATGCGGAAGCCCTGACGACACCCCGGCTTTGGCCGAAACCGACCGCATTTCACTACAATAGCCGAATTCGCGCCGCTCGCCCCGGGCATCGGTGTCCTCCACACGTCGCCCCTGTCATCGCACGGGAAGCTTTGGCATCGGACCCCGATTTCATTTCACCACTACTGCTGCGAAATCATCATGTCGCTCTTCTCCGCTGTCGAACTCGCGCCCCCCGATCCGATCCTGGGCCTCAACGAAGCGTTCAATGCCGATACGCGCCCGATCAAGGTAAATCTCGGTGTCGGCGTCTACACCAACGAGGAAGGCAAGATCCCGCTGCTGCGCGCTGTGGCCGGTGCGGAAAAGGCTCGCGTCGCAGCCAGCCTGCCGCGCGGCTACCTGCCGATCGACGGTATCGCCGCCTATAACGCGGCCGTGCAGAAGCTGCTGCTCGGCAAGGATTCGGCGCTGATCGCGGCCGGTCGCATCGTGACGGCACAGGCCATCGGCGGTACCGGCGCGCTAAAGATCGGTGCGGATTTCCTGCGCACGCTGAACCCGAACGCCAAGGTCGCGATCAGCGACCCGAGCTGGGAAAACCATCGCGCGCTATTCGAGGAGGCCGGCTTCAAGGTCGAGACCTATCCTTACTACGACGCGGACACCCACGGCGTGAACTTCGATGCGATGTTGGCCGCGCTAAACAGCTACAAGGCAGGCACCATCGTCGTGCTGCACGCCTGCTGCCACAACCCGACCGGCGTCGACCTGAACGACGCGCAATGGGCGCAGGTCGTCGAGGTCGTGAAGGCTCGCCAGCTGGTGCCGTTCCTCGACATCGCCTACCAGGGCTTCGGTGAGGACCTCGCGGCCGATGCGGCAGCCGTGCGCCTGTTCGCGGCGGCCGACCTGAACGTGTTAGTGACCTCGTCGTTTTCGAAGTCGTTCTCGCTGTACGGCGAGCGCATCGGCGCGCTGTCAAGCGTCACCTCGAGCAAGGAGGAAGCCATGCGCGTGCTCTCGCAGCTCAAGCGCGTGATCCGCACGAACTACTCGAACCCGCCGATCCATGGCGGTGCCCTGGTCTCGGCCGTGCTGGCCTCTCCGGAGCTGTATGCCTTGTGGGTGCAGGAACTGGGGGAGATGCGCGACCGCATCCGCGCGATGCGCAATGGCCTGGTCGAGCGCCTGAAGGCCAGCGGCGTGGATCGCGATTTCGGCTTCATCAACGCACAACGTGGCATGTTCTCGTACTCGGGTCTGACCACGGCGCAAGTCGACTGCCTGCGTGAAGAGTTCGGCATCTATGCCGTCAGCACAGGCCGGATCTGCGTGGCCGCGCTGAACACGCGCAACATCGACGCGGTCGCGGCCGCGGTTGCAGCCGTTCTCAAGTAAGCCTGCCGGCGCGATCGAATCGCGCCGGTTCGCCCCGAAAACGCGCTCTCCCGAGCACGTTTTTCATTGGTGCGACTGCAGGCCTTACTGCCTGAACCAGCCTTGGCTGACCACGAAGGACTGGCCCGTGAACGCCGCGCTCGGGAAGGCCGACCAGGAACAGTACCGTCTTCGCGACGACTTCCACCGTAAGCGTAGCGCGAGGGTCGTCTAAAATACCTCTATTGAATTTCGAGTGGGCGGTAAATTGCCCGATTTGCACGAGAGCGAAGGGGAGTCATGCATAGCCAACTGTTCGAATCAGCCTTGAGTATCAGCGATCCATGGTTTGTGAATGGCGTCGACTTCGATGTAATTGCCAAGTGATTGACGATCAACATCGATTTCATTGCCGACAGCCTCTTCTCGCATCCGGAGATCGTTGGCGACCATCATGCGCACGACACCGTTGTCAAGCGGTATCGATACCTGAACTTCTTCCAGCGCGACTGCTACCTCGAAGGCATGCACACCTCGCGTCAAGCTGCGCGATGTCTCGTCCAGCGCGGCAGTGGTGAGCACGGCGTCCAGTCGCGATGCAGCTGTCCAGGCCCGCCCGCGCGGCGGGCCTGGACAGCGACTCACTGTGCAACGCTCCAGCGTGACCACGTTCACACGTGTTTTCTGCGCGACATCTTCAACCGACGCGCTCTCCGGTGGCAGCAACCTTGCAACCACCTTGTCCTTGAATACCTGTCCGTACTTTGACACTTCTCGTCCTCATTGTGCCCCCGGATTTCCAGATCCTATTCTCGGGCGACAGCTATTCTGACACGGGGGCCTGGAAGCCATTAACGGACTCTTCCAGAGGCCGCCAAGCGAAAGGCGCGCCGCGGCGGGATACACCAACCTTACGACCATGCGTACCGTGCTGTTTCTGATCGCCGGCAAGCCCGACTTCTTGAAGATCAACCCACATGTCGCCTAACCCACTCATTTTTGAAGAGAGCCCATTTTTTTAAGGCAATGCTGATCAAGTTCACCGTCCCCGTGGTTCAGCCGTTATAGATCGGTGGATATGACCCGAGCAAGGC